>NZ_JBSIPX010000005.1:0-280249 GCF_053668055.1 Massilia sp. SYSU DXS3249
CCCCCCCCCCCCCCCCCCCCCCCCCCCCCCGCCCCCCCCGCCCCCCCCCCCCCCCCCCCCCCCCCGCCCCCCCCCCCCCCCCCCCCCCCCCCCCCCCCCCCCCCCCCCCCCCCCCCCCCCCCCCCGCCGGCAACATGAACCTGTTTGCCGGCGACGGCAGCGGACGCGGGCGCCAGCAGGACGGCGGCCAGCAGGAACAACAACCGGGCCAGGCCCTGGCCGAAGCCAACCTCGGCGCATCCCCGTTCTCGCTGAACGGACGCGCATCGACCTGACGGTAACGAACAATGAACAGCAAGCTCAAGATAATGATCGGCGTGATCGCCGTGGTGTTGGTAGGCGCGGCATCGGCCGGTGGCGCCATGTGGTGGATGGGATCGCAGGAAGCGGCCAAGGCAGCACCCGGCGCCGAGGCGAAACAGGAAGCAAAGAAGAAGGAAAAATCGGACAAGCCGGCCAAGTACGTCACCCTCGACAAGGTGATCGTGATGCTGCGCCGCGGCCCGAACGAAGCGAGCGCCCATTACCTGTCGACCGACCTGGTGCTGGCCACGACCGCGGACCAGGAAAAGCAGGCCAAGGAACACCTGCCGTTGCTGCGCGCGGTGGCCGTACGTGCGTTGTCAGCCCACACGCTGGCGGAAGCGTCCGCCATGACGGTCGAGCAGTTCGCCGCCCAGTTGAACAAGACCTTTGACGCCAGTTATGCCAGCGAAGAACGCGACAAGCCGTTCGACGAGGTCATGATCGGCAAACTGATCATCGAATAACGCCTGGGGACCACGTGGCCTATTCCGCCGATTACCTTGATACCGCCTGCGCAGGCGACTATGCCGGTGCCGCCATGGCGTCAAGCATGAGCCCGCGCGAAGAGCAGCAGCACCTGGTGGCCTATGCGCCGCTGGTCAAGCGCATCGTGCGCCAGCTGAACTCGCAGGTGTCGGGCGCGATGTCGCGCGAGGACATGGAGCAGATCGGCCTGATCGGCCTGCTGGAAGCGCTGCGCCGCTACGGCACGCCGGACACCGGGTTCGGCAGCTTCGCCTCGCTGCGCATCCGCGGCGCGATCCTCGACGAGCTGCGCCGCCAGGACTGGCGCCCGCGCACGGTGCGCCAGGACGCGCACCGCGTGCGCGACGGCCTGCGCGCGCTCACCCGTTCGCTCGGGCGCGAGCCGACCCCGCAGGAAGCGGCCGATTCGCTGGGCATCACCCAGGAAGCCTATTACCAGCACCTGCTCGACGACGGCGCCGAAGAGATGCTGAGCTTCGACGAAGTGCTGCAGGAAGCCATGGAGGGCGCCAACGCCACGCCCGGCCCGGAAGAAGCGCACATGGTGCGCCGCAGCCTGGAGCAGGCCTTGTCGGCCCTGAACGAGCGCGAGCAGCGCGTGATCCAGATGATCTACGAGTTCGAGCTCAGCTACAAAGAAATCGCCGCCGTGCTCGACTTGTCGGATGCCCGCGTCTGCCAGCTCAACAAGAGCGCGCTGGCCAAGATGAAAGCCGCCCTCGGGGCGCGTTAATGAAAACACTCACCATGACCATCATCCTGAAAGGCCCGTCATGCAGCAATTAATCGGTATCCTCATTGTGCTCGGCTGCGTGTTCGGCGGCTTCGCGCTGATGGGTGGCACGGTCACCGCGATCTGGCACCCGGTCGAGATCCTGATCATCGTCGGCGCCGCCTTCGGCGCCCTCGTGATCGGCAACGAAAAGCACGTGCTGACCGAGATGTGGCACCAGCTCAAGAAGATCGCGTCGCGTAAAAAACACGACTCGGAATTCCAGCGCCAGCTGCTGCTGCTGATGTACGAACTGCTGCAACTGGCCTCGGGCGGCCTGAAGGCGCTCGACGCCCACGTCGAGGCGCCGCGCGAGAGCGCGATCTTCCAGCGCTACCCGCGCATCCTGGACGAACCCAAGCTGCTCGCCTTCATCGTCGATAACTTCCGCCTGATGGCGATGGGCAAGATCAACGCCCACGAACTTGAAGGCGTGCTGGAGCAGGAACTCGACGCCATCCACGAGGAACTCACCCAGCCCTCGAAGTCGCTGCACAAGATCGCCGAAGGCATGCCGGGCTTCGGCATCCTGGCCGCCGTGCTGGGCATCGTGATGGCGATGTACTCGGTCTCGGACGGCGCCGACTCGGGCCTGATCGCGGAAAAAGTCGGTGCGGCCATGGTCGGCACCTTCATCGGCATCTTCTTCTGTTACGGCCTGCTCGACCCGCTGTCGAACATGATGAAACAGCTCGTCAACGCCGAAGCGGCAACCATGGAAACCGTCAAGGTCGTGCTGTGCACCCACGTGGCCGGCAAGCCGGCGCTGCTGGCGATCGACGCCGGTCGCCGCCTGATCCAGCTGAACACCAAGCCGAGCTTCGCCCAGCTGGAAAGCTGGATCAACGCGATGGGCGGCGGCGAGGACGAATCGCAGAACAAGCGTCGCCGCTCGAGCGACCGGATGACGGGGTAAGCGGTGTCGAAGCTGAACGACAAGCATCACGGCGAGACCATCGTCAAGCGCGGCGGCGGCAAGCACGACCACGACGAGCACGGCGGCGCCTGGAAAGTGGCGTTCGCCGACTTTTGCCTCGCCCTGCTCTCGCTGTTCCTGGTGCTGTGGCTGATGGCCGCGCGCGAAAAGGAAGCAGCGCAGAACATGCTCAAGGACCTGTCCGCGGGCCAGCTCGAAGGCCCGGGCAAGCGTCCGGAAATCGACAGCAGCCCGAGCGGCAGCCTGATCGAGCGCTTCCCGACCATGCATGACGGTACCGGTCCCGGGAAAGATGGCGAGGCGGCGAAGGTGTCGTACGACTCGCCGGCCGACCTCGCGGCCCTGTCCAAGAAGCTGGAAAAGATGAGCGAAGACGCCGGCCTGGCCTCGAACCTGGAAGCGACCGTGACGCCCTACGGCCTGCGCGTGATGCTGCACGATACCGACAAGCAGGGCATGTTCATGCGCGGCAGCGCCCTGCCCACCGGCCGCTTCGCGCGCCTGCTCGAGAAAATGGGCCCGCTGTTCGCGCAGATGGAAAACCAGATGCTGATCGTCGGCCATACCGACTCGGTGAAATACACCTTCGCCGAGAAGACCGGCATGTCGAACTGGTCGCTGTCCTCGAACCGCGCGATGGCCGCGCGCGCCCAGCTGCTGAGCGGCGGCATGCGCCCCGACAGCGTGCTGCAGGTGGTGGGCATGGCCGACCGCGCGCCGATCGACGCCGCGCGCACCGACGCCGCCGTGAACCGCCGCATCGAACTGATGATCCTGACGCGCGCGCAGTCGCGCCAGGTGGCCGCGATGTTCGGCACGCCCGGCGCGACCCGCGAACTGGTCGACGGCGTGTCCGTCAGCGCTGCCCGCACGACGGAAAACAAAGAAGACGGCAGCGGCGAACTGCCCACGCTGCGCGGCCAACTGGCGAAGTAACCATGACGATCCAATCGAAAACCCGAGGTACCCGCATGAAAATCACCGGAACCGGCGCCGCCGGCATCGCGTCCGCGGTCGGCAGCACTCCTGCCGCGGCCCCAGCGCCCGTCGCTGCCCCCGTGAACGAAGCACCGGCCGCGCTGCAATCGGAAGTGCTGCAACCGGCCGCCAAGGCCCTGCGCGCGATGCCCGACTTCGACGCCGCACGCGTGGCCGAACTGCGCGACGCGCTGGCCAAGGGCGAGCTGCCTTTCGACCCGTCGCGCCTGGCCGGCCTGATCCAACGCTTCCACGGAGGCCGTTGATGACCCAGGCCGCGACCCGCATGACGCGCCAGCAGGCCGCCGCCGCCCTCGCCGAGGGTGTCGGCCAGGACCTGGCGGCTGCCAGCGACATCCTTGCCCTGCTCGAGCGCCAGTTCGAAGCCGCCCTGCGCCACCAGGGCGCGGAGCTGGCCAGGCTGGCCGAAGAACTGACGCCGGCGCTCGACGCGATGGACGCACGGCGCCGCCAGCGTGTGGCGCTGGTGCGCGCACTGCACGGTGACGAGGGCACGATGGCAGGTTTCATCGCCGCCCAGCCGGAACCGGGCCGCGCGCCGCTGGCCGCCGCCTGGAGCGAACTCGAACGCGTGGTGGTGGCCTGCAAGGCGGCGACCACGCGCAACGGCAACCTGCTGGCGGACCAGTTCACGACCATGCAGCGCGTGCTGCACAACTCGGACGGTACCTATGCGCCACGCTGAGTTTTCGACAACGGCGATCTCGGCCATCCTGCCGACCGCCCCCACCCGCCCAACGGCCGCGATCGGCGGCGGCAGCGGTTTCGGCCGCGCGTTTGCCGACGTCCAGGGCGAAGTGGCCGCCTTCATCCAGAACGGCGGCGGCGATACCGCGCCCGCCCTCACTCCCGAAGGCAGCGTCTGGCATGCGCGCAGCGCGGCCGCCGTGCTGGCTGCGCCCGAGGGCGAAGGTTCGACCAGCGAGGAACAGCAGGCATTTTTGGACAGCATCGCCCCGTGGGCAAAGGAAGCAGCCGACCGGCTCGGCGTGGCGCCGGAACTGGTGCAGGCCCATGCCGCGCTCGAATCGGGCTGGGGCCAGCGTCCGATCCGCAACGCCAACGGCGCGGACAGCCACAATCTGTTCGGCATCAAGGCCGGCGCCCACTGGAACGGCGCCGTCAGCGACACGGCCACCACGGAATACGTGGGCGGCGTCGCGATCAAGACCAGCGCACGCTTCCGCGCCTATCCGGACGGCGCCAGCGCCTTCCGCGACTACGCCCAGATGCTGCTGGATAACCCGCGCTACAAGGGCGCAATCGGCGCCGGCAGCGATGCCAACGCCTTTGCGCAGGGACTGGCCCGTGGCGGCTATGCCACCGATCCGGCCTACGCCGCCAAGCTGGCGCGCCTGGCCGGCAAACTGGGCGAGATCAACGGCTGATGCGCGGCATGTCCACCGGTTCGACCGTGCCCGGCGCGGTGACGCGCATGCGCACCGTCTGCCCGCTGGCGCTGTTGCGCACCCGGACCGTGGCGCCACGGGCGCCGCTGTCGAGCGCTTCGCCTGCCGTGCTGACTTCGATGCCCTCGATGCGCGCGATCATCACGACGGCGTCGCCGCGCTTGACCAGCACCGGCGCGCTTAGCGAATTGTTACGCAGAACGTCTCCTGCACGCAACAATCTGCGGCTGGTTTGCCCTACCGCATCAACTGGATGGATTACGGGGTCCGCAATGCTGGTAATGTCGCGTTGCCCTACGGTAACATGTGCATCGGTAAGCACTTCGTTGGCGGCGACCGGCGCGGCGAGTACGGCGACCTCCGCCCAGATGCGCGCCCGCACGATGTATTCCTGGCGGCTGGTGCCGGGGCCGAGACAGCGCACCGCGAAGCGCATCCGGTTGGGCTGGCGGGTGTCGAGCGTGTCGACTTCGACCGGACCGGTGCAGGCGGGCGCAACGCGCGGCGGTATGACGGTCAGCTCGAAGCGGGGATCGGCAAGGCCGATGGCGGCAGCCTGTTTTTCCAGCTCGGCGCGCGCGGCCTCCTCGACCTGACGGGTGATGGAAGGTGCAGCCGAAGCCGAAAGCGCAGCAAGCAGCAGCGGCAAGACAAGAACACGAGCAGTACGACGAATCATTGCAACACACCCTGGCAATCGAAGAATTACCCATTCTAACGAAACACCTGCAGTTCACGACGGAGGACAAGCGAATGACGATTAATTTTAAGGACGCACTGGGAGTGCATGCCGACGCGCTGCACGTGCGCGCCGAGCGCACCAAGGTGTTGGCCGCGAACATCGCCAACGAAAGCACGCCGGGCTATACGGCGCGCGACCTGGACTTCGGCGCCGTGCTGCAGGAGCGCATCGACGCCGAGGCTGGCGAGGGCATGCCTTCGCTCGATGGAGGCGAGGCGCTCTACCGCGTGCCCTTCCACCCCAGCGCCGACGGCAACACCGTTGAAATCGGCGTCGAGCAGGCGGCCTTCTCGCAAAACGCCTCGGACTTCCAGACCAGCCTCACCTTCATCAATATGAAGCTGCGCGGCCTGGCCAAAGCAATCAACGGACAGTAATCGCCATGAGCTTCAAGGATATCTCCAACATTGCCGGTTCCGCGATGGCGGCGCAGTCGGTGCGCCTCAATACCATCGCCTCGAACCTGGCCAACGCCGACACCGCAGCACCATCGGAAGCCCAAGCCTACCGCGCGCGCAAGCCGGTGTTCGCGGCCATCATGGAAAACGACGCGGGCGGCCGCGTGCAGGTGCTTGACGTGGTGCAAAGCGCCGACCCGGTGCGCAAGGTCTACGAGCCTGGCAACCCGCTGGCCGACGCCGACGGCATGGTCGTCTACAGCAACGTCAACTCGGTCGCCGAAATGGCCGACATGATGTCCGCCTCGCGCGCCTTCGAGACCAACGTCGAGGTGCTCGGCCGGATCAAAACGATGCAGCAGTCGCTGCTGAAACTGGGCGAAGGCTAATTATGTTGACCAATAACTCCCTCGCGGCCTCGAACAACGCCGGCTCCACCGACAAGGTCGCGGCCAGCGCCGACGTCTCCGCCAACAAGGACATGTTCACCAAGCTGCTGGTGGCGCAGATCCGCAACCAGGATCCGCTCGCGCCCTCGGACCCGAGCCAGTTCGTCAACCAGCTGTCGCAGTTGTCGCAGACCGAGGCGCTGCAAAGCCTTTCGAAGACCACCAGCGCCAGCGCCAGCGTGCTGCAAAGCCTGCAGGTGCTGGCGATGGGCGGCCAGGTCGGCTCGCAAGTCACCGTCGCCACCGACCGCGTGCGCCTCGACGGCAGCCCGCTCAGCGGCAGCATCACGCTTCCTTCGGCCGGCGCCACCAACCTGGTGCTGACCGGCGCCGACGGCCAGCAGCATGCCGTGTCGCTGCCCTTCCACACGGCCGGCTCCCAGCCATTCACGCTCGACCCGGCCGCGCTCGGCCTGGCCCCGGGCAGCTACGCCATCTCGGCCCAGACCGCCGAGGGCGGCCGCCTGCCGGTCGAAATCGCCGGCCGCGTCGACAGCGTACGCCTGTCGGGCAGCGGCGCCGTCGTCCTGCAGGTGGCCGGCGTCGGCGAAGTCGACCCGTCCGCCATCACCGGTTTCAACGGCAAGGCCACCCAGGTCGCCGCCAACTAAAATTTAGGATAATCCCATGAGCTTTAACATCGCCCTCTCCGGTATCCAGGCCATCAACGAGCAGCTGGAAGCCGTATCGAACAACATCGCCAACTCGAGCACCTACGGCTTCAAGAGCAGCCGCGCCAACTTCGCCGCCATGTATGCGGGCGACCAGGCGACCGGCGTGCAGGTCGGCTCGCTGACCCAGAACATCGGCCTGAACGGCTCGGTCGAATCGACCGGCCGCTCGCTCGACGCCGCCATCGACGGCCGCGGCTTCTTTGTGAGCCGCGACACCACCGGCACGCTGTCGTACAGCCGCGTCGGCATCTTCGCCGCCGACAAGGACGGCAACCTGGTCGACGCCGCCGGCCGCAAGGTGCAGGGCTATGGCCCGACCGTCAACGGCAACCTGGGCGTGATGGGCGACATCAAGATCCCGACCGGCCAGATCGCGGCCAAGGCTTCGGAAAACGTGAAATTTGTCGGTAACCTGTCGGCAGACTGGGAAACGAAAGCACCGGGCACCTTCGACAGCACCAAGCCGGAGACCTACAACATGGTCAAGCAATCGGTCCTGTTCGATTCGCTCGGCACCCAGCACACCGTGTCGCAATACTTCGTGAAGAATGCAGGCAACGACCAGGTGAACGTGTACTACGCTTTCGACAACGGCCCTGTCGGCAGCACGCCTACCACCCTGACCTTCGACAACCAGGGCAAGCTGACCGTGCCGGCCCCGAACCCCAGCCTGACCCTGACCCCGACCAACGGCGCCGCCCCGATCGCCTTCACGGTCGACTACACCGGCACCACCCGCTTCGCAGGTGAAGCGACGACGACGACCAACAGCACCGACGGCTACGCTTCGGGCACCTATGTCGGCGTCGAACTGGCAGCCGACGGTTCGGTCGTCGCCCGCTACAGCAACGAGCAGAAGCAGACTGTGGGCACCATCGCCCTGGCCACCTTCGGCAACGAAGGCGCGCTGACCGCCACCAGCGACACCAGCTGGCAGGCCAACGCCGCATCGGGCCTGGCCCTGTACGGCACCCCGGGCGCGGGCCTGTCGGGCAAGCTCAATACCGGCGCGCTGGAAGGCTCGAACGTCGACATCACGTCCGAACTCGTCGGCCTGATGACCTCGCAGCGCAACTACCAGGCGAACTCGAAGGTCATCACGACCGAAAACCAGATGATGCAGTCGCTGATGCAGGCACTGTAATAAAGGGACCAGACCGGCATGGATAAACTGATCTTCACCGCCGTCTCCGGCGCCGAGCACACGCTGCGTGCCCAGCAGGTCCACGCGAACAACCTGGCGAACATGGACACGCCGGGCTTTCGCGCCAACCTCGAACTGGTGACCAGCCAGCAGCTCGGCGGCTACGGCTACGACGACGTGCACATGGCGCGTACCCAGGCCGACGCCATCTCGACCAAGCCGGGCACCGTGCGCGAAACGGGCCGTGCGCTCGACGTGTCGATCAACGGCAGCGGCTACTTCGCGGTCGAACTCAACGGCCAGGAAGCCTATACCCGCGCCGGCGCCATCGACATCGACGCCACCGGCGCCCTGTCCGTCGCGGGCCGCCCGCTGCTGGGCGACGGCGGCCCCATCGTGCTGCCGCCCCACTCGGCGGTGGAGATCGGCACCGACGGTACGATCTCGGTGCTGGCCGAAGGCGCGGTCACGATGCAGGTGATCGACAAGCTGCGCCTGGTGAATGCCGAAGGCCCGGAGCTGACCAAGAACGAGGCCGGCCTGATCGTCGCCCGCAACGGCGACCAGCTGCAGGCGGACGCCAACATCACGGTGCGCTCGCGCGCTTTAGAGGGCAGCAACGTGTCGGCCATCGAAGAGATGGTCGCGACCATGGCCTTGAACCGCAGCTTCGAGCTGCAAATGAAGCTGTTCCAGGCCGGCGACAAGATGAATGAGGCGGGCAACCGCCTGCTCGGCGCTTAGCGCACCTGATAAAACCCTCATGGCGGCGTTGCATGCGTCTCGCCGTACTGAAGTACTGTCTTCGACGATGCGCCTTGCCCTGAGGGCTTTTTCAGGCGCGCTAAGTCGTTGACAATCCAAGGAGAAATTCATGAATCCAGCAATGTGGATCAGCAAGACCGGTGTGCAGGCGCAGGACGCCAAGCTGCAGGCCATCGCCAACAACCTCGCCAACGTCAACACCGTCGGCTTCAAGCGCGACCGCGTCGTGTTCGAGGACCTGCACTACCAGGTCGACGCCCAGCCGGGCGCCCAGAGCGCCGACAACACCGTCTCGAACGGCGTCCAGCTCGGCAACGGCACGCGCCTGGTCGGCACCCAGAAGGTGTTCACCAACGGTTCGCTGCAGACGACCAGCCAGCAGCTCGACGTCGCCATCTCCGGCAATGGCTTCCTGCAGGTGCGCCGCCCGAACGGCGAAGCCGGCTTCACCCGCGCCGGCCAGCTGCAGATCGACGCCAACGGCACCCTGGTCAATGCCCAGGGTCTGCCGCTGGTACCGCAGATCACGGTCCCGAACAACGCCACCGCAATCACCATCGCCGAAAACGGCACCGTCTCGGCGACCATCCCCGGCCAGTCTGCCCCGACCGAACTGGGCGCCCTGACGCTGACCAGCTTCGTCAACCCGCCCGGCCTGCTGGCCCTGGGCGAGAACCTGTTCCAGGAAACGGCCGCCAGCGGCGCGCCGACCGAAGGCCGTCCGGGCGACGGCGCACTGGGCAAGCTCAAGCAGGGTTCGCTCGAAGGCTCGAACGTGCAGGTGGTCGAAGAGATGGTCGACATGATCGCCGCCCAGCGCACCTACGAGATGAACACCAAGGTGCTGTCGGCGGCCGACAACATGCTGCAATACCTGGCACAGGCGGCACGCTGATGAAATCCCTTGGCCTTGCCCTCGGCATCGCAACGCTGTTGCTGGCCGGTTGCGCCTCGCGCGCGCCGGTCGTGGTGCCCGACGAAGCCCCGGTCCCGGTCGCGCCCACCGCGGCGCGCGGCGTGTCGGGCGGCGTCTTCAGCAGCGACGCGCTGTCGCTCACCTCGGACGCCCGCGCCTACCGTGTCGGCGACGTCGTCACCGTGATCCTGCAGGAGACCACCCAGGCCAGCAAGCGCGCCGGCACCAGTTTCAGCAAGGAGTCGTCGGTCGGCGTCTCCCCGCTGGGCGCGCTCGGCAAGACCTTCGCGAAAACCGGCATCGACGTGGCGGCCGAACGCGGCTTCTCGGGCGATTCGACCAGCACCCAGCAGAACGCGCTGTCCGGCGCGCTGACCGTGATCGTGCAGGAAGTGCTGCCGAACGGCCTGCTGCGCGTGGCAGGGGAAAAGAACATGGTCCTCAACCAGGGCGAAGAATTCGTGCGCCTGAAGGGCTATGTGCGCGCAGCCGATGTCGACGCCGACAACCGGGTGTCGTCGCTGCGCGTGGCCAATGCGCGCATCGCCTATTCGGCCAAGGGCGTGCTGGCGGATGCCAACTCGCCCGGCTGGTTGACCCGCTTCTTCACCGGCCCCCTGATGCCCTTTTAAAGCGCCCGAAAACGCGCTCATGGCGGCGTTGCATCGCCTCGCCGTACTAACGTACTGTCTTCGACGCTGCGCCTTGCCCTGAGCGCGTTGTCGGACGCTTTTTTTAGGATGAACATGATTCAGTTCCGTCGCACCGCCCTCCTCAGCCGTATCATTTTCGCCGCCGCGCTCGCCGTCAGCGCAGCCATGCCCGCGCAGGCCGCGCAGGCGCTGCGCAACCTGGTCAGCATCGAGGGTGTGCGCGAGAATCCGCTGGTCGGCTACGGCCTCGTCGTCGGCCTCAACGGCTCGGGCGACTCGACCCAGGTGAAATTCGCCAGCCAGTCGGTGCTGAACATGCTCAAGCAGTTCGGCGTCAAGCTGCCCGAAGGCCAGGACGCCAAGAACAAGAACGTGGCCGCCGTCATGGTCTCGGCCGTGTTCCCGCCGGGTTACCGCCGCGGCCAGGCGATCGACATCACCGTGTCCTCGCTGGGCGACGCGAAGAGCCTGCGCGGCGGCACCCTGCTGCTGACGCAGCTGCGCGCGGCGGACAACGAAGTCTATGCGCTGGCCCAGGGCAACCTGGTGGTCGGCGGCCTGTCGGCCTCGGGCAAGAGCGGCTCCTCGGTGACGGTGAACACGCCGACCACCGGCCGCATCCCGAACGGCGCCATGATCGAGCGCGAAATCGCCACCGACTTCGCCACCCGCCCGCAAGTGCTGCTGCGCCTGCGCCAGCCGCACTTCGAAACCGCAACCAACGTGGTCGAAGCGATCAACCGCCGTTTCGGCCAGGTCGCCACCACGGCCGACGGCACCAGCGTCGAAGTCGTCGCTCCGTCCGATCCGACCGCGCGCGTGGCTTTCGTGGCCAAGCTCTCCAACCTGCAGGTCGAGGCCGGCGCCGAAGTGCCGAAGGTCGTGTTCAACTCGCGCACCGGCACCGTCGTCATCGCCGACGGCCTGCGCGTGAAATCGGCCGCCGTCACCCACGGCGCGCTGAAGGTCGTGATTTCCGAGAGCGCGAACGTCAGCCAGCCCGGCCCCCTGTCGCGCGGCCAGACCGCCGTCACGCCGCAGTCGCAGCTGTCGGTGGACCAGGGTTCCGGACAAATGTTCAAGTGGCCGGCAGGCGCCAGGCTGCAGACGATCATCGACGTCGTCAACAGCCTGGGCGCGTCGCCGGACGACATCATGGCGATCCTGCAGGCGCTGGACCAGGCCGGCGCGATCGAAGGCGAATTGGTGGTGATCTGATGGAAACGAAGAACAACCTCCTCCCACTGCCCAACCGCGGCGCCACCGGTCTCGAAGCGGTCGCTCCGGCCACCGAAGGCGCCGCCGACCCGGTCTACACCGCGCAGGCCACCAAGGCCGCGGTCGAATTCGAAAGCTTCTTCATCGCACAGATGCTCAAGGACATGCGCGCCACCACGCGCGAAATGGCCGACGAGGACAGCGTCTTCAAGGACCGCGTCAACCAGGACATGCAGGACATGGCCGACGGCATCCTGGCGAAACAGATGGCCGGCCAGCGCGCCTTCGGGGTCGCCGACGCGATCCTGCGTCAATTACTGCCAGCAACGCTTAATAATCCAAAGTAACTGGTCGCCTATCTATAGTAGGCCCTGTTTCTCGAGAAAGACCCTGCCATGACCATCCTGTCCAACGCGCTGTCGGGCGCGCTCGCTTCCCAGCTCGCGCTCTCGGCCACCAGCCAGAACATCGCCAACCTGCAGACCAAGGGCTATACGCGCCAGGCCGCGCTGCTGTCCGCCGTCGGCGCCGATTCGAGCGGCAAGGCGGTCGGCAATGGCGTGCAGGTCAGCTCGCTGATCCGTTTTTCGGACGGCTACAAAAGCCAGCAGATGTGGCGCGCGGCGTCCGAAGCGGGCGCCTATTCGCAGACCCAGCCCTACCTCACCCAGCTCGAGCGCGTGATGGGCGACGATACGGCCAGCCTCTCCACGGCGATCGACGGCTTCTTCGCATCGCTCAACGCGGTGGCCGGCGAGAGTGTCACCTCGACCCCGCTGCGCCAGCAGGTGCTGACCGCGTCGAAGCTGCTGGCGCAGCGCTTCAACAGCCTGAACAACGTCTACAACGCCCAGCAGACCTCGATCAGCCAGCAGCGCAGCGCGATCGTCGACTCGGCAAATGCCAACATCGGCAAGATCGCCGCCCTCAACGCGCGCATCACCCAGGCCAATGCAGTCGGCGCGCCGGCGTCCGCGCTGATCGACGCGCGCGACCTCGCGATCGACGAGCTGGCCGGCCAGGTGGCGATCGAGGTCTCGGAGCAACCGGGCGGACTACGCGATGTATCGCTGAAGACCGGCCAGGCACTGGTGATCGGGAACGTTACCGGCAAATTGATCGCGAAGGGCAGCAATGCCGACCAGGGTTTCGAGCTCGAGTTTGCCTCGAACACCTTCGGCCTGGATGCGGCAAAGCTCGGCGGCATGCTCGGCGGCCTGACCGTCTACGAGCGCGACACGCTCAGGCCGATGCAACAGGTGGTCAAACAGATGGCGAAGGACCTGTCCGACGAGGTCAACGCGCAGCTCAAGGACGGTTTCGCCATGGATGGAAGCGCCGGCCAGGAGCTGTTCGTGAATACGCCACAAGGGACCAATCTCCTGAGCGTCGTGGATCTCAAGCCGGCCGACCTGGCGTTCTCGGCCGATACCACCGAGGCCGATTCGGGCAACCTGCTTCTGCTGGTAACGATCAACAGCAAGAAGATCGTTATCGGCCGCGACCCCGACCCGGCGAAACCTGCCAACGATCCCCTCAACCTCGGCGAAGTGATGTTTTCCGATATCGACGCCCAGCTGGTCGGCAAGCTCGGCGTGCTCAGCCAGCAGAACCAGGCGTCCCTGGCCACCGCCCAGACCATGCGCACCCACGCGGAAGAAGACTGGCAGTCCACCAGCGGCGTGAACCAGGACGAGGAAGCGATCAACCTCGTCGAATACCAGAACATGTACCAGGCCAACATGAAAGTCATGTCGGTCGCCAATTCCCTGTTCGACGCCACGCTGGCGATGATGGGTTAAGGAAGCACCATGCGTATCGCCACCGCCCAGTACCAGTCGAACATGAACAAGTCGCTCCAGCTGAACCAGGAGCGCCTCAGCACCATCACCCAGCAGATGGCCGAGGGCAAGCGCATCCTCGTGCCCTCGGACGACCCGGTCGACAGCGTGCGCCTGTCGCGCCTGCAGCGCGAAGAAGCCGCCATTACCCAGTACCGCGACAACATCGCCACGATCAAGATCCGCCTGACCAAGACCGAAGGCTACATGACCAGCATGGTCAACGACATCGTGTCCGGCCGCGACCAGATCGTCTGGGCGCTCGACGGCGCCAACACGCCGGACGACCTGAAAGCGATGATCGCGCCGCTCGAGTCGCTGCGCGACAGCCTGCTCTTCAGCGCCAACACGGTCGACCAGGAAGGCAAGTACATTTTCTCGGGCACCAAGACCTCGAACGAAGCCATCGTTTATAACAAGGACACGAAGCGCTACGAGTTCGGCGGCAATACCAACGACCAGCAGGTAGTGGTCGGCAACGGCCTGACGCAAGTCGCCAACGACAATATGGACGGCATGGAGAAGCTGCTCAACGCCATAGACGACACCATCAACAGGTTCGCAACGAATCTGAACGTCAACGACCCCGACACCCGCGCTGTCCTGACGGCCAACCTGCGCGCTTTCGACGACGGGCTCAACGCGGTCACCGGCAAGATCGCCGTCCTCGGCGGCCGCCAGAACATCCTCGACACGCTCGCGGCCAACCACAGCAACGTCAGCCTGTCGAACCAGATGGCGATCACCGACATCGGCCAGCTCGACATGGGCCTCGCCGCCACCGAGCTGAACGGCTACTCGACGGCGCTGCAGGCCACCTACAAGGCCTATGGCCGGATCGGCTCGCTGTCCCTGTTCTCCGCCCTGTAATCGATGGATACGACGCTCCGTACCAGCATTTCCCCGGCGACGATCGGCCCGGCCAGCAGCGGCGCCGGCATCGTTCCCGCCCGCACTCCGACAGCCCCCGCGCGCACCGAGCCGGTCTCAGGCGATCTCCATGAAACCCGGCTCGCGCAGCGCACGCCCGCCGCCGCGCCCGCACGGCGCAGCAAGGCCGACTGGGACACGCGCCTCCAGGGCGACGTCGCCAGCGCCCAGCAGGCCCAGGATTACCTCGACCAGGTCGCACGCGAACTCGAAGCGGTCAAGGCCGCGCTCAGCGCGAAGCTGGCCGGCATGAAGAGCGGCGCCCGCGAGCTCGAAGCACGGGCACGCCAGCTGGGCGCCTCGATCGCCGCACGCAGCGCGCGCGCCGGCGGCTCGGTCGATGCCCAGCTCGCGTTTTCCGACGGCGCACCGGCGCGGCAGCGCTTCCGCATCAACGGGCTCGACGTGAACCAGCTGCAGGCGGCGGCGCCCTTGTCGCTGGCGTTCTCGATCGGCAGCGCCGGCGGCCCGCAACTGGCCGCGGCCATCGAGCCTGGCATGACGCCCGAACAGATCGCCGGCCGCCTCGACCGCACCCTGGCCCCGCTGAACGTGCGCGCCGGGCTGGACGGACAGGGCCGCATCGAATTCACCACGGCCGAGGCCAACTGGCCGGCGGTGCGCGACAGCATCGCCATTTCCGGCCGCGGCCGGGTCGCCACCGAAGCCGTGGCGCCCGACCTCAAGCTGCAGGACCTCGACACTGGCAACCCCGACGCCCTGCGCCAGAGCCTGCGCGAAGTGGTGCAGGCCCTCGAACGCGTGCGCCGCTCCCAGGCCGCCGCCAGCGCCGCCCTGAGCGCCGCCACCCAGCGCGCCGCCCAGCCGGAAATGAGCCCGGAAGCCCTGGCAATGAGCGCCCAGGACTTCGCCGCCACCGCCGCCAGCCACGACTACGAGTCGCTGCTGGCGATCACCTCGGCGCTGGTCGGCGTCAGCCGCGAACGCGTGCTGGCCCTGCTGGGCATGCGCTAATGATCTCGTAGGGAGTCATCGAGGCCACCGGTCTCGATGACCCCTACCCTTCGGCCGGCACCGGCCTTTCCCCAATCTGCTGCCGCCACATCGCGTAATACAAACCGCGCGCCTCGAGCAGTTGGGCATGCGACCCGCTCTCGACCACACTGCCCTTCTCCAGCACGAAAATCGTATCCGCATGCATCACGGTCGACAGCCGGTGCGCGATCAGGATCGTCATCTGCGCCGCCCGGCGTGAGATCTCGCGCACTGTGTTCGTGATCTGCTCCTCGGTGATCGAATCGAGGGCCGAGGTCGCCTCGTCGAAGATCAGCAGCGCCGGCTGGCGCACCAGCGCCCGCGCGATCGACAGGCGCTGTTTTTCCCCGCCCGACAACTTCATGCCGCGCTCGCCGATCACCGTGTCGAGCCCTTCCGGCGAGCGTTCGAGCAGGTAGGCGCAGGAGGCCTGCCGCATGGCCGCCACGATTTCCTCGTCCGTGGCGTCGGTCTTCACGAAGCGGATGTTGTCGCGGATCGTCCCCGCGAACAGATAAGTCTCCTGCGTGACGAAACCGATCTGGCGCCGCACCCGGTTGTAGCGCAGGTCGGTCGTGCGCACGCCGTTGTACGAGACCTCGCCCTGGTTCGGCGTGTAGAGGCCCACCAGCAGTTTGACCAGAGTCGACTTGCCCGAGCCCGACGGCCCGACGAAGGCGATCGTCTGGCCGAGGGTCGCGGAGAACGAGACCCCGGCCAGCGCGTCCTCAGTCGCGCCCTTGTGGCGGAAACGCACCTCGTCGAAACGCAGCTCCGTCAAGGGACCGATCTCGACCGGATCGGGCGGGCGCCGTTCCACTGGCTTGTCCATCAGCGTCTTGAAGTTCAGCAGCGAGGCCTCCGCTTCGCGGTGCGCAAGGATGATGTTGCCCAGCTCCTGCAGCGGCGCGAAGATCGACACCGAAATGAACTGCATTGCGATCAGTTCGCCCGTCGAGAGCACGTCGCGGAAGATCAGCCACAGCAGGGCAAACAGGATCGCCAGCTTCAGCAGGCTCAGCGTCGAGCCCTGCAGGAAGGACAGCAGGCGCACGCGCTTCACCTTCTCCATCTCGAGCGCGAAGATGGCGTCGGTCTGGCTGCGCAGGCGCCGGATTTCCGGGAAGGTCAGCCCCAGGCTCTTGATGAGTTCGATATTGCGCAGCGACTCCGTGATGAAGCCGGAATTGCGGTTGGTCTCGCGCACGATTGAGCGCTGCTGGGTCTTGATCTCGCGGCTCAGCAGCCCCGTGAGCCCGCCCAGCACCAGTACCCCGACCAGGAACACCGGCACCAGCAGCCAGTGTTTGGTCACCGCATACCAGGTGAGGAAGCTCACGCCGACGAGCGCCGCAAAGGCGGTGTTGATGAAGGTGTTGATCAGGCGTTCGCTGTCCGCCCTCACCTTCTGCAGCAAGGAGAGCATCTCGCCGCTGCGCAGGTCCTCGAATTCCTGGAAGGTCAGCCGCAGCAGGTGCCGCAGGCCGTCGTTGAAGATCGCCACGCCCAGCTTCTGCACGACCAGCCGCGTCACGTATTCCTGCAAGGCCTTGGCGAGGCGCGACAGCACGGCCACCAGCACCGCCAGCCCCAGCAGGCGCATCACGTGCGGCATCAGTTCGGACTCGGGCAGGCGCCGCGGCCCGGTGACGCTGTCGATGATACGGCCGAAGATGATCGGATCGACCAGCGCCAGTACCTGAGCGGTCCCGGCGAACAATAAGGCCAGCAGGCCCAGGCGCCAGTGCGGCTTGAGGTAGGTCCAAAGGATGCGCATGGCCCATGTTACCAACCGCGGCAGGACGGGCGCGCACCGATGAGCCAGCGGTCGGGGCGCGGCATTTTCGCGGCAGGCATAAAAAAACCCGCTGCGAGCAGCGGGTTTCTGGTGCCGGAGCGGGCTCCGAACAGGATTACGCTTCGCGCGAAGCCTTCTTGCGCTCGTGTTCCTTCAGGTAGCGCTTGCGCAGGCGGATCGATTTCGGGGTGATCTCGACCAGCTCGTCGTCCTCGATGAACTCGACGGCGTACTCGAGCGACATCTGGATCGGCGGCACCAGGCGCACTGCTTCGTCGGTACCCGACGAACGCACGTTGGTCAGCTGCTTGCCCTTGATCGGGTTGACGACCAGGTCGTTGTCGCGCGAGTGGATGCCGATGATCATGCCTTCGTACACCGGGGTGTTGTGCTCGACGAACATGCGGCCGCGGTCCTGCAGTTTCCAGATCGCGTAGGCAACGGCGGCGCCGTCGTCCTGCGAGATCAGCACGCCGTTGCGGCGGCCAGCCAGTTCGCCCTTGGTGTTGTCGACCGGTGCGTACTCGTGGAACACGTGGCTCATCAGGCCGGTGCCGCGGGTCAGGGTCATGAACTCGCCCTGGAAGCCGATCAGGCCGCGCGCAGGAATCAGGTACTCGAGGCGGACGCGGCCCTTGCCGTCCGATTCCATGTTCTGCAGGTCGCCACGGCGGCGGCCCAGTTCTTCCATCACGCCGCCCTGGTTGACTTCTTCGACGTCGACGGTCAGGTTCTCGTACGGCTCGTGGCGGACGCCATCGACCATCTTGTAGACCACGCGTGGACGCGACACGGCCAGCTCGAAGCCTTCACGGCGCATGTTTTCCAGCAGAATCGTCAGGTGCAGTTCGCCGCGGCCAGAGACTTCGAAGGTGGTGTCGTCGTCGGTCGGCGAGACGCGCAGTGCGACGTTGGCCTTCAGTTCGCGCTCGAGACGCTCGCGCAGCTGGCGGCTGGTCACGAACTTGCCTTCGCGGCCGGCCAGCGGCGAGTTGTTGACCATGAAGTTCATGGTCAGGGTCGGCTCGTCGACGGTCAGCATCGGCAGCGCTTCAGGCGTATCGACTGCGCAGATGGTCGAACCGATGCCGATTTCTTCGATACCGTTGATCAGGCAGATGTCGCCGGCGACAGCCGAGTCCACCAGCACGCGCTCCAGGCCCTTGAAGTTCAGCACCTGGTTGATGCGGCCCTTGATCGGGGTGCCGTCAGGGCCGTTCATGACGATCACATCCTGGCCGGTCTTCACGGTACCGCGGTTGACGCGGCCGATGCCGATCTTGCCGACGTACGAGGAGTAGTCGAGCGAGGTGATCTGCATCTGCAGCGGGCCGTCCGGGTTGTCGTCGCGCACAGGCACGTACTTCAGGATGGCGTCGAACAGCGGCTTCATGTCGCCGTCGCGCACGTCTTCGGTCAGGCCGGCGTAGCCGTTCAGGCCCGAAGCGTAGACGATCGGGAAGTCCAGCTGCTCGTCGTTGGCGCCCAGCTTGTCGAACAGTTCGAAGGTCTGGTTGATGGCCCAGTCGGCGCGCGCGCCCGGACGGTCGACCTTGTTGACGACGACGATAGGCTTGAGGCCCAGGGCCAGCGCCTTGCGGGTCACGAAGCGCGTCTGCGGCATCGGGCCTTCCTGCGCATCGACCAGCAGCAGCACCGAGTCGACCATCGACAGCACGCGTTCCACTTCACCGCCGAAGTCGGCGTGGCCCGGGGTGTCGACGATGTTGATGTGGGTGCCTTCGTACTCGACCGCGCAATTCTTCGACAGAATCGTAATGCCGCGTTCTTTTTCGAGGTCGTTCGAGTCCATCACGCGGGTGTCCACGGCCTGGTTTTCACGGAACGTGCCCGACTGGCGCAGCAGCTGGTCGACCAGCGTGGTCTTGCCGTGGTCAACGTGGGCGATGATTGCAATATTACGAATTGCGCGTTTGGTATTTGACATGTGATTTCAGCGTGGATTTGCGTGGTGTACGGATGTGTACGGTGCTGCCAATTTCGGAAACCGACTAGTATAGCAGGTTAATGCGGCCTTTCCGTGAAAAGGCCCGCATTTTCAACGGCTTGCTGAGTTTTCAAGCGTTTTTGACCAGTTTTGCACGGTTTCGGTGCCGTCGAAGACGCATGCTGCAGGCGTAGGGTGGACGGCTATGCCGTCCACGCGTTCAGCCAGCGCATGAAATAGCGATGCAAGTGTGCTTGCTCGGATTGAACGCGTGGACGGCGAAGCCGTCCACCCTACGGGTCTGAGCTATTGCTGCGCAGCGATCAGCCGTTCCGGCGCCAGGATCGCATACTCCTGCAAATTCGCCGTCCCCAGCAATTTGCCCTCGTGGTACACGCGCACCCTGCCCAGCTCTTGCGGCACCATCACCTGCTCCTTGCCCAGCGCCAGGCGCTGACCGTTCAGGAAACGCTTGGCCAGTTCCGGCGTCAGCTCCACCGACGGGAAACTCGACAGCAGCGCATCGACGGGCGCCAGCAGCGACAGCGGCTCGGCATGCGCCTGCAGCTCTTCCAGCGTGATCATCTTCGCGGTAGTGAGCGCGCCGACCTGGATGCGGCGCAGCGCGTTCAGGTGGGCGCCGCAGCCGAGCGCCGCGCCGATGTCTTCCCCCAGCACGCGCACGTAGGTGCCCTTGCTGCAGGTGACGCGGATCTTCAGCATCGGCGCTTCATAGCCGATCAGTTCCAGCCCGTGGATGGTCACCGGACGCGCTTCGCGCTCGAGCGTGATGCCTTCCCGCGCGTACTCGTATAAAGCCTTGCCGTCGCGCTTGAGGGCCGAGTACATCGGCGGCACCTGCAGGATCGGGCCGCGGAAGCGCGCCAGCGCCGCTTCGATCTGCTCGAGCGTCACGTCGACCCCGCGCGTCTCGATGGCTTCGCCTTCGGTGTCGCCGGTGGTCGTCACGATGCCGAGGTGGACCGTCGCATCATAGGTCTTGTCCGCTTCCAGCAGGTCTTGCGAGAACTTGGTCGCTTCGCCGAAGCACAGGGGCAAGAGGCCGGTGGCGAACGGATCGAGGGTGCCGGTGTGGCCGGCCTTTTTCGCGTTCATGACGCGCTTGGCCTTGATCAAGGCGTCGTTCGACGACAGGCCGACGGGTTTGTCGAGCAGCAGCACGCCATCGACGGGGTCGCGCGGCTTTTTTTGCGGGCGGGCGTTCACTCGGCGTCTGCGTCCGTGTCGGTGTTGCGGTTCGCCTCTGCTTCGTCCTGCTCGAAGTCGGCGGCGCGCACGGCGTTCGCCTGGTCGATCAGGGCCGACATCTGCAGGCCGCGCGAGGTGGACGTGTCGTGCACGAAGTGCAGCTGCGGCAGCGTGTGGATGTGCAGGCGCTTGCCGAGCTGGTTGCGCAGGTAGCCGGCCGCCTTGCTCAGGCCGTCGAGCGTCTGCTTGACTTCTTCCTTGCTGTCCTTGAGCAGGGTGAAATAGATCTTCGCGTGCGCGTAGTCCGGGGTGAGCTGGACTTCGGTCAGCGTGACCATGCCGACCCGCGGGTCTTTCAGTTCAAAGGCGATCAGTTCCGACAGGTCTTTCTGGATCTGGTCGGCGACGCGCAGGCCGCGCTGCGGGATGGTTTTGCTGTGTTTTGCCATGGTGATTACTTTATGTTTTTCTGACGATGGTACATCTATCGGGGGCCGGCAGGCGTACGGGTTGCAATGCGGAGGATATTTGCAAACGGTAAAAAAAACGCCATCGGCTGGGCATGGGCCCGGCGGATGGCGCTTTGGTACCGCGCGCGGTAACAGCTGAATGCGTTACAGCGTACGGGCCACTTCGGTCACTTCGAACACTTCCAGCACGTCGCCGACCTGGATTTCGTTCATGTTCTTCAGCGACAGGCCGCACTCGAGGCCGGCACGGACTTCCTTCGCATCGTCCTTGAAGCGCTTGAGCGAGTCGATCTCGCCGGTCCACACGACGATGTTGTTGCGCAGCAGGCGAACCGACGAGGTGCGCTTGACGACGCCATCGGTGACCAGGCAGCCCGCAATCGCGCCGACCTTCGACACCAGGATGACCTGGCGAATCTCGACCTGGCCGGTGATGGTCTCGCGCTTTTCCGGAGCCAGCATGCCCGACAGTGCCGTCTTGATCTCGTCGATCGCATCGTAAATGATGCTGTAGTAACGGATGTCGACGCCATTGGCTTCGGCCAGCTTGCGTGCTTGTGCATCGGCACGGGCGTTGAAGCCGATGATGACCGCTTTCGAGGCCACCGCCAGGTTGACGTCCGATTCCGTGATGCCGCCGACCGCCGCATGGACGACCTGCACGCGCACTTCCGAAGTCGACAGCTTCTGCAGCGAACCGACCAGCGCTTCCTGCGAACCCTGCACGTCCGTCTTGATGATCAGCGGCAGGTTCTTCACCTCGCCTTCGGCCATCTGGTCGAACATGTTTTCCAGCTTCGCCGCCTGCTGCTTGGCCAGCTTCACGTCGCGGAACTTACCTTGACGGAACAGACCGATTTCACGCGCCTTGCGCTCGTCGGCCATGACCATGACTTCTTCGCCGGCAGCCGGCACTTCGGTCAGGCCCTGGATCTCGACCGGGATCGATGGACCGGCTTCGGCGATCGCCTTGCCGTTCTCATCGAGCATTGCACGGACACGGCCGTAAGCCGAACCGGCCAGCACCACGTCGCCGCGGCGCAGGGTACCCGATTGCACCAGGATCGTTGCGACCGGGCCACGGCCCTTGTCCAGACGGGATTCGACCACCAGGCCACGGGCCGGCGAACCGACCGGCGCCTTCAGTTCCAGCACTTCGGCCTGCAGCAGCACTTGCTCGAGCAGGTCGTCGATACCGGTACCGACCTTGGCGGACACCGGCACGAACGGCGAATCGCCGCCGTATTCTTCCGGCACCACGCCTTCGGCGACCAGTTCCTGGGTCACGCGGTCGGTGTTGGCGCCCGGCTTGTCGATCTTGTTGATCGCAACCACCAGCGGCACGCCGGCAGCTTTTGCGTGAGCAATTGCTTCCTTCGTTTGCGGCATCACGCCGTCGTCCGCCGCCACCACCAGGATGACGATGTCGGTCGCCTTGGCGCCGCGGGCACGCATCGCGGTGAACGCTTCGTGGCCCGGGGTGTCCAGGAAGGTGATCATGCCGCGCGGGGTGTCCACGTGGTATGCACCGATGTGCTGGGTAATGCCGCCGGCTTCGCCCGCGGCAACCTTGGCGCGGCGGATGTAGTCCAGCAGCGAGGTTTTACCGTGGTCGACGTGGCCCATGACGGTCACGACCGGTGCACGCGGGGTCGACTCGAACTCGGCGTGCTCGCCCTGGTCGGCCAGGATCGCTTCCGGATCGTCCTCGGCGGCAGCGAAGGCTTTATGGCCCATCTCTTCCACCACGATCATCGCGGTTTCCTGGTCCAGCACCTGGTTGATGGTGCACATCTGGCCCAGCTTCATCAGCTGCTTGATGACTTCCGAGGCCTTCACCGACATCTTGTGGGCGAGTTCGGCCACGGTGATCGTTTCAGGAACGTGGACGTCCTTGACGATCGCCTCGGTCGGCGCCTGGAAGTTGGTTTCGCGGTCGTCGTGCGAGTTGCGGCGGCCACCACTGCGGCCACCCGAACGCCAGCCGTCGCGGCCGCCGCTCGGCGCGCCAGGACCGCCACGGGTCTTGGCACCGCCAGGCGCGCCACGCTTCTTGGCGTCGTCCGACCAGGTCGAGGACACGTTCGCCGATTTGATCGACTTCTTGTCGCCCGGCTTCTTGTCGCCCGGCTTGGCCGAGGTCGCGTCGGCCGGCTTTTTGTCGGCAGGCTTGTGCAGCGTGCCGGCAGGTGCGGCCGGCTTGGCCGCCACCGGCGCAGGCGCCGGTTCCGGCGCCTTGATGACGCGGCGCGGCTGCGCCATCATCAGCTTGATCTGTGCCACTTCGTCGGCCACGGCCTTGCGTGCACGCTCGGTGGCGGCAGCGCGTTCGGCGGCGGCTTTGGCGGCTTCGTCGGCTTTCTGCTTGGCTTCGGCGGCGGCGGCCTGCTTGGCCTGCTCGCCTGCGGCGGAGCTGGCGGCGGCAGCCGCGGCGGCGTCGCGCTTGGCGGCTTCGGCAGCATCGCGCTTGGCCTGCTCTTCCTCGGCCTTGGCCTGCTCGGCGCGCTCGGCTTCGAGCTTGGCCAGGCGTTCCTGCTTTTCGCGCAGGTCCGCTTCCTGGCGGGCGACGAGCTCGGCGTGACGGCGCGACTCTTCCTCGCGGCGTGCGATTTCGGCTTCGTCGATCACCGGGGCTGCCGGGGCGCTTGGCGCCGGGGTAGCCACGACATCGTCCCGCTGCACGAAGGTGCGCTTCTTGCGTACTTCAACCTGGATCGTGCGCGATTTGCCCGACGCGTCAGCCTGCTTGATCTCGCTCGTTTCCTTGCGGGTGACCGTGATCTTCTTTTTCTCGGTCGCCTCCCCGGCGCCGTGGGTACGGCGCAGGTGATTCAGCAGCTTGTCCTTATCATCCTTTGACAAGGGATCTGACGTCGAACTTTTATCGACGCCGGCAGAACGCAGCTGCGTCAGCAGCAAATCTGCAGGCATCTTCAGTTCGGTGGCAAATTGGGCTACGTTGTTACTCGCCATTCAGTCCTCTTTTCTATGTGTCGCGGAGATGATAAAGATTTGCAAATTATGCCTTGGCCGTTTCTACCAGGCTCCAGGCTTTCGCCTGCAGTGCCTTGGCTCGGTCATCATATTTACTGTCGACCAGCTTCATCTCATCGTCGGTCACATCATTAAATTCACTCTTGATCAGTTCACGGGCACGGTCTGACGACAGGGCCAGGATGGCACCGAATTCGTCGTACGCGAGGCCAGCGAATGCTTCGACCGTCTTGATGCCGGCCAGTCCCAGCTTGCCGGCAGTGGTACGGTCCATGCCTTCGAGGTTGACCAGTTCCTCTTCCATGCCTTCCAGGCCTTCTTCCGAAGCGATCGCTTCGGTGACGAGGGCATCGCGAGCACGGGTACGCAGTTCGTTGACGGTTTCTTCGTCGAACGACTCAATTTCAAGCATTTCGGAAATTGGTACATACGCGATTTCTTCAAGGCTCGAGAAACCTTCCTCGACGAGGATGTCCGCCACTTCCTGGTCGACGTCGAGCTTTTCCATGAACAGCACGCGAATCGCCGCCGTCTCCTGGGCCACCTTGTTGGCCGATTCCTCGGCCGTCATGATGTTGATCTTCCAGCCGGTCAGTTCCGACGCCAGGCGCACGTTCTGGCCCGAGCGGCCGATCGCAATGGCCAGGTTCTCTTCGTCGACGACCACGTCCATCGCGTGCTTTTCTTCGTCAACCATGATCGACGACACATTGGCCGGGGCCAGGGCGCCGATGACGAACTGGGCAGGATCGTCCGACCACAGCACGATGTCGACGCGCTCGCCGCCGAGTTCGCCGGTCACGGCCTGCACGCGCGAACCGCGCATGCCGACGCAGGTACCGATCGGGTCGATGCGCTTGTCGCTCGTGAAGACGGCGATCTTGGCGCGCACGCCGGCGTCGCGGGCAGCCGATTTGATTTCCAGCAGGCCCTGCTCGATTTCCGGCACTTCCAGCTCGAACAGCTTCATGATGAATTCCGGCGCGGTGCGCGACAGGATCACCTGCGGGCCGCGCATGTTGCGGTCCACGCGCAGGATGAAGGCGCGGACGCGGTCACCGATACGCAGGTTCTCTTTCGGGATCATCTGGTCGCGCGGCAGGCGCGCTTCGATCTTGCCCGACTCGACGATGGCATCGCCGCGCTCCATGCGCTTGATGGTGCCGGTCACCAGCGAATCGCCGCGCTCGAGGAAGTCCTGCAGGATCTGCTCGCGTTCGGCATCGCGCACGCGCTGCAGCACGACCTGCTTGGTGTCCTGGGCGAAGCGGCGGCCGAAATCGACCGATTCCACCGGCTCTTCGATGTATTCGTCGACTTCGATGTCGGCGATCTGTTCTTTTGCTTCGAAATGCAGGATTTCCTGGTCAGGCAGCTGCATGCCCGCTTCATCGGGCACCACGTGCCAGCGGCGGAAGGTTTCGAATTCGCCAGTGTCGCGATCGATGTTCACGCGAATGTCGACTTCGCCTTCATAGCGTTTTTTGGTGGCCTGGGCCAGGGCGAACTCGAGCGCCCCGAACACCACTTCCTTATCGACGTTTTTTTCGCGCGCAAGCGCATCAACCAACAACAAAATTTCGCGACTCATGCTTTGCGACTCCTAAAATCCACCTGCGGCACCAAACGTGCCTTGTCCAATTCGGCCAGCGTAAATTCCAACAACGCCGGCCCATCTTTACCTTCAAATTCCAGACCGATCTTGTCGCCTTCCGGCGCGACCAGGATCCCCGTGTAGGTTTTCCGGTTCGCGGTACCCGGCATGGCGACGCGCAGCTTCACCGTGCACTCGTGGCCGGCGAAGCGTTCGAAATCGGCCAGGGTGCGCACCGGGCGATCGAGCCCGGGCGACGAAATTTCGAGACGTTCGTAATCGACGTTCTCCACGGTCAGCACGTGCGACAACTGGTGGCTCACCGTTGCGCAATCCTCGACCGTGATCAGGCCCTTCTCTTCCGCGACGGCAGCGGGAAAATCGATAAACACGCGCAGAACCCCACGCTCGCCCCGTTCGACATCAACGAGCTCGTAGCCCAGGCCACCGACTGTCTTGGCGATCAAATCAAACTGCTGCACGACACTTCTCCAGGGCGTTAAAACCGTTTACCAAAAAAAAAATGGGCATCTGCCCATCTTTTGTATTTACAACCCAACCAGATGAAAGCACTTGCACCAATTTAATACTCGGGAAGGACTTCGATTAGGCTGCAAATTATAACGTATTCGAGGGCACGCTGCAATCGACATACCATTTTATGAGCAAGCAAACAACAGCCGCGCACGTTATCAAAGCGGACATGGCAGGTAGCAGGATCGCAACGACCGGAGCGACCGTGTGTAGGGTGGGCATTCATGCCCACGCGGTCACATCACATGCACGCCGATGCCGGAGCTTATCGGGCACCCTAGATGACGACATGGGTGGCGCATTTCAAGCGATGAAACCGCGTGCGCACAAGTGCGCACCCTACGTATCAACCCCGGCGTCCGCGGCGCGGCAAGCCATGCTCGGACCCGCGCGGGCCCTGGCCGCCGCGGCGACCGCCGCCGCCCGTGCCGGCGAAGCCGAAGGTGGTCTGCAGCGGATCCGGCTGGCGCGGACGGCTGCTGCCGCCGCTGCCGGGACGGCCCGAACCGCCACCGCCACCGCCGAAGCCGCCGGCGTTGCCGCCACGGCCCTTGCCGCCGCCGGCACCGGCACCACGGCCGACCGGTGCGGCACCGCCGCGCGGCGGCACGCCCACGCGCGCCACCGGTGGGCCGAACGGATCGACATTGCGGTTGGCGTCGGCGCGGTCGATGCGGTTGCCGTCGGAACGGCGCGGATCAGGCTGCTGGCCCTTGCTCTGGCCCTTGCCGCCCCCTTGGGCGCCGCCCTTCTTCTCGATGCCGAAGGCGGCCATGAAGTTGCGCACGTCGTTTTCTTCCAGCTCTTCCCAGCGGCCGCGCTTCAGGCCCGAAGGCAGCGTCATGGCGCCGTAGCGGGTACGGATCAGGCGCGAGACGGTGAGACCGACCGCCTCGAACATGCGGCGCACTTCGCGGTTACGGCCTTCGCCGATGACCACGCGGTACCACTTGTTGATGCCCTCGCCGCCGCCGTCGACGACCTTGGTGAAGTTCGCCATGCCGTCGTCGAGCTCGACGCCGGCCAGCAGCTTCTGGCGCATGCCCTCTTCCAGCTCGCCGAGCGTGCGCACGGCGTATTCGCGGTCGATGTTGTAGCGAGGGTGCATCAGGCGGTTCGCCAGGTCACCCGAGGTGGTGAACAGCAGCAGGCCTTCGGTGTTGAAGTCGAGGCGGCCCACGGCCAGCCACTTGCCCGTCTTCATGGTCGGCAGGCGGTCGAACACCGACGGGCGGCCTTCCGGGTCGTCGTGGCTGACGATCTCGCCGGCCGGCTTGTGGTACACGAGCACGCGCGGCGGCTTGCTGTTGTTGACCTTGCGCTGGATCAGCTTGCCGTTGATGCGCACGGCGTCGGTCGGCAGGATGCGCTGGCCGATGTGGGCCGGCTCGCCATTGACCGACACGCGGCCGGCGACGATCAGGTCTTCCATGTCGCGGCGCGAACCGAGGCCGGCTTCGGCCAGCACCTTGTGCAGCTTCGGCGCGTCGTCGTCGGCGGTCAGGTCGCGGCGCACCGGCTTGGCCTGCTGGCCGCGGCCGCCTTCGTTGGCGTCGAACGCATCCGAGGTGACGAAGGAGAACACGGCGTCGGCGTCGCTCGGCTTGCCGGCGCCCGGCTTGCCCGCGCCTTTGCCCGGCTGCTGGCGGCCGTTCTGCTTGCCGCCCTTGCCCTGCTGAGGCTGCTGGCCGCGGTTGCCCTGCTGGCCGTTGGCCTGCGCGTTCGGCTGGGCGCCCTTCTGGTTGCGGCCCTTGCCCTTGGCGTGGCGGCCTTCGCGGCGCGCCTCGCCCTGCGCCTGGACGGGAGCATCCTCGCCCGCTTCGGCGGTCACGGGAGCGGCCGCAGGGGCCGGCGCTGGCTGGCGCGCTTCGCGCACAACGCGCTGCTCGCGCATCTGGCGCGGGCCGCGCGGCTTGCGGTTGCCCTGCTCCTGGCGCGGAGTATCGGCTTGGGACTGAGCGGCCTGGGACTGGGCGGCCGGAGCAGGCTCGACGGCGGCCGGAGCGGCGGCTGCCGGCTCGGCTGCGGCCTCGACCGGCGCAGCGGCCGGCTTGGCCTTCGTCGCACGCGGCTTGCGCGGCGCGGCGGCCGGCGCGTCGGCCGACGGCGCGGCTACGGCAGGCTCGGCCGATGCGGCGGCGCCGGCTTCGGCGGCGACTGCGGCTTTGGTACGGCGCTTCGGCTTGGCTTCGGCCTTGGCATCGCCCGCGGCGGCGTCGGCAGCGGCAGCGGCAGGCGTTGCGGCAGCAGCGGCCCTGGTGCGGCGCTTCGGCTTGGCCGCGTCGTCCTTGCCCGGCTCGGCGGGCGTGGTCTCGGTGGTGTCAGTTGGATTCATCATTCGTTTCGTTGTTGTGCTGACCGGGGACCGAGCCAGAGGCCGGTTGCGGGTCATGAATCGGAACTTCAACGGGTGAAGTAACTTGTTCGTCGTCGGCGGGCGCGCTGGCGTCCGCTTTCTCAAAATTCTGTTGCAGCGCTGCTTCCAGCGCTTCGAGGCTGCGCCCGTCCTGGGCGTCGGCAATGCTTTCCAGCGGCGGCAACTGGCCCAGGGAAGCCAGGCCGAGGTCGTCGAGGAACTGCCTGGTCGTGCCCAGCAGGGCCGGCCGGCCGACCACTTCGCGGTGCCCGACGACATCGATCCAGCCGCGGTCCTCGAGCATCTTGATGGTCTGCGAGTTCACCGCGACGCCGCGGATTTCCTCGATGTCGCCACGGGTCACCGGCTGCCGGTAAGCAATGATGGCCAGCGTCTCCAGCGTGGCGCGCGAATATTTCGGCGGCTTTTCGGGCGTGATGCGGTCGAGGTAGGGCTTCATCTCCGGCCGGCTCTGGAAGCGCCAGCCCGACGCCAGGCTGACGATTTCGATGCCGCGGTCTTTCCAGTCGTGACGCAATTCTTCGAGCAGCAGCTTGATCGTATCGGAGCCGACCCCGGGACCGACCTGGCGCCCGCCCGCGTCGACGTCGGCGAACAGCTTTTTCATGCCGTGCAGCGACATCGGCTCGCGCGCGCACAGCAAGGCGGTCTCGAGGATCCGCTTGGCCTCATCAGTCTTCATTCTCGATGTCGTCAGGCTCGCGCTCAGAAAGTTCAAACAAAAACGGTTCAACGCTCCGCCGTGCGGCATGCCGCCGGCGCTTCGGTTCGAGGCATACCGGCGGCCGTCGTGGACGGATGCGACTCGGCTGCGGCTCGTGGGTACGGCTCGTTGAAACAGGAATCCGTGGCCCGCGCTTGGACACGACGGGCGGAATACGATGGCGGGACAGGACCCGGCCACTGGGCAGCCTGCGTATCAGGCGGGCTGCCGATTAGTGAATTTCAAGAGAAATTTCAAAAGAAACGCTGGGTTCGGCATGCGGCATCGAGGCGTGGCTCGGAGGCGCACCATGGCGGCAATCGACATCGTTTCTTCCAACTGCGGGCCATTGTACCCGATAAAACACAAGAAGCGCCATTTGCGCAAGTGGGTGCGCGGCGGTTTCGGGATCAGGCCGAGAGTTTTTCCGACAAAATGGCCGATACACCAAGGAAAGCCGGGTACTCGGCCGTGATCACATAGGTCGGCACCGCCGCCAGGTAGGACTGGAACCGGCCCTTCTGTTCGAAGCGGCGGCGGAACGGCGACGCGGCGAAGCGCTCGCCCAGGCGCGGGACGATGCCGCCGCCGATGTACACGCCGCCCTGGGCGCCGAGGGTGACGGCCAGGTTGCCGGCGACGGTGCCGAGCATGCCGCAGAACACGTCGAGCACCTGGTTCGACAGCGGGCATTCGCCGGCCAGCGCGCGGCGCGAAATCTCGGGCGCCGACAGGTTGGCGGCAGGCTGCCCCAGCACGTCCGACAGCGCGCGATGGATCAGTTCGACGCCGGCGCCGGACAGGAAACGTTCGGCCGACACGTGCTCGAACTCGCGCCAGGCATATTGCAGGATCGCGACTTCGGTCTCGTTGGCCGGCGAAAAGCTCACGTGGCCGCCTTCGCTGGACAGTGCCGTCCAGCTCGCCCCTGCCGGGATCAGGCCCGACACGCCGAGACCGGTGCCGGCGCCGAGCAGGCCCAGAGGGGCCCCACTACGCGGCTCCCCGCCACCTATTTTGACCTTGTCGCCGTCCCGCAGGTGCGGCAGCGAGCGCGCCAGCGCGTAGAAATCGTTGACCACCAACAGCGTCTCGAAACCCAGCTCCAGGCGCAGCGCCTCGATCGAGAACTGCCAGTGGTGATTCGTCATGCGGATCTGGTCGCCATCGACCGGATTGGCGATCGCCACGGCCGCATGCCGTACCTGCCCTGCAGCAGCGACTTCCGGAGAGGCCAGGTAGACGCGAACGGCGTCGGCCAGCGTTGGATGGTCGCCACAGCCCAGCACCTGCACTTGCTCGAACCGTCCCGGCGCCAGTTCCAGCGCGAAGCGCGCGTTGGTGCCGCCGATATCGGCAAGCAGGCGCGGGGCGTCGAAGGGACCGGCGGAGGAAACGATGGTTGCGGGCAAAGAAGCAGTCATTGCAGGACACGTGGAAGCGGATGTCCAAGCTTACTGGATTTCTTTACGGACTTACAAGAGGATTTTGTAGTTTAGGTACAAGGCTTCGGAGTAAATACGACATTACTCTATTCAGATCGAGTAGTACGACTACGTTTGCCACGACGTGAGTTTGTTGCAAGCGTCGGGGTATCGATGCGTGTCACCGCGTGGACACGAGTGGCCACCCTACGAAGATCAGGGCTACGTACTTCGGAAAAGGAGGTAGTAAAGCACTCGCACAGTGCCAACGAGGAAAGAACTAAAAGCCGCGCCGCTCAGCAAGCTACCGGCTGTGGCGCCTCGCCCCCGTGCTGCGCATTCCACGCATCGAGCCCGCCCTGCAGCGGCCGCGCCCGGTGGAAGCCGTTGGCCAGGAAGGCCTTCGCCACCTCGGCCGCCGTCACATCGTTCGGGCACGAACAATAGATGACGATATGGCGATTCTTGTCCAGGCCGGCCATCAACTGACCCGGTTCGCAATCGCTGTAGAGCAGCGCGCCCGGAATGGCGGCCTCGAGCGCCTGCGCAGTCACGCTGCGGGCGTCGATGACGAGCGGGTCGTGGCCGCCGTCGATCAGCGCGCGCAAGGCGGCAACATCGATGCGCGGCACCGCCAGGGCGGCGCGGTGGCGGCGCCGCTCGACATACTTATAGAGGACGAACAGCGCCAGCAGGGTGCCCAGTGCGACCAGGGCCGTGCTGCCCAGCGATTCGAGGGTCGTCAGAACGCGGTCGACGCTGTCGTGGAAGATCGCCCCGACGGCGATGCCGGTCCCGCCCCACAGCAGCGCACCGGTGGCGGCAAAGCCGAGGAAGGCGCGCGGCGGCGTACCCAGCGCACCGGACATCGGCGCGGCGATGGTATTGAAACCGGGGATGAATTTCGACACCAGCAGCGACTTCGCGCCGTAGCGGCGGAAACGGTCTTCGGTCTGGTTGACGCAGGAATCGGGCGACAGGGAAATCCGGCACAGCAGGCGCAGCACGCGCTTGCCGTAGTAGCGGCCGGCGCGGAACCAGAAGACGTCGCACACCAGGCAAGCCAGCAGCACCGCAAGCAGGCACAGCTGCCAACTGGCGCCGCCCTCCATCGCCATCGCCCCGGCCAGCACCAGCACCGGGAAGGCCGGGATCGGCAGGCCGAACTGCTCCAGCAGCACCATGCCGAAGACAAGCAGGGCACCGTGGTTCTGGATCAGGAGGGCGAGTTGGGACATCCGGTCATGGTAGCCGAAATTGCCATTTCCGGCTGGCTGGTGGCGGTTTTGCGACAGGGTGCCGCGGCGCACGCGCTAACGCACCTACGCCCCGCGCGGAATCGCCGCCAGCAGGCTCTGCGTGTACGGATGCTGCGGATTGCGATACAACTCGTCCGAATCCGCCATTTCGACCACGCTGCCGTGATGCATCACCATCACCCGGTCGGCGATGTAGCGCACCACCGACAGGTCGTGGGAAATGAAGATATAGCTCAGCTTGTATTCGTCCTGCAGGTCCTGCAGCAGGTTGAGCACCTGGGCCTGCACCGACACGTCGAGGGCCGAGACCGATTCGTCGCAGACGAGGATCTCCGGCTTCATCGTCAGGCAGCGCGCGATCGCGATGCGCTGGCGCTGGCCGCCGGAAAACTCGTGCGGATAGCGGCCGAAGGCGGAGGCAGGCAGCCCTACCCGCTCCAGCAGCGCGTGCACCGTCCTGATGCGTTCCCTATCGTCGGCGCCGATGCGGTGGATGCGCATCGGTTCGAGCAGGATCTGGCCGACCGTGAAGCGCGGATTGAGCGAGGCGTAGGGGTTCTGGAAGATGATCTGGATGCGCCGCTTATAGGCCGCGTATTCGCGCTCCGGCATGGCCAGCAGGTCGCGCCCCTCGAACAGCATGCTGCCGCCGGTGGCGCGGTGCAGGCGCAGCAGGGTCAGGCCGACCGTGGTCTTGCCCGAGCCCGATTCCCCGACCACGCCCAGCGTCTTGCCGCGCGGGAGCGTGAACGACACATCCTTCACGGCGCGAAACTCGCGCTTGCCGAACAACCCCTCGCGCAGCCAGAAGCTTTTTTGCAGGTTATTCACGACCAGCACGTCCTCGTCGCTGGGCGCATAGCCGCGCGTGCGCTGCGGCACGACGATCTGTTTCTCTCCCTGCCCGTTCAAGAAATCGTCGATCACCGGCAGCCGCAGCGGACGCTCGTCCAGCTTCGGCCGGCAGTGCAGCAGCGCCTGGGTGTAGCGGTCGCGCGGGGCGCCGAACACCTGGGCGGCGCTGCCCTCCTCGCGCACTTCGCCATGGCGCATCACGATCACACGGTCGGCGATCTCGGCCACCAGCCCCAGGTCGTGGGTAATGAACAGCACCGACATGCGGTGCTTCTTTTGCAGCGCGGCGATCAGCTCCATGATCTGTTTCTGGATCGTCACGTCGAGCGCCGTGGTCGGCTCGTCGGCGATGAGCAGCTTCGGTTCGCAGGCAATGGCCATGGCGATCATGACGCGCTGCTGCTGCCCACCCGACATCTGGCTCGGATAAGCGTCGATTTTGGCGGCGGGGTCGGGAATGCCGACCTCCTCCAATAAGGCGAGAGTGCGGGCGCGCGCTTCCCGCTTGTTCATGCCCATGTGCAGGCGCAGCACCTCGCCGATCTGGAAGCCGACCGTGAACACCGGATTGAGCGAGGACATCGGCTCCTGGAAGATCATGGCGATGTCCTTGCCGCACAGCGCGCGGCGTGCGGCGACCGGCAGCTGCAGCAGCTCGCGCCCCTCGAAGCGCACGCTCGAATCCGGATCCACGCGCGTCGTATCCGGCGGCAGCAGGCCCATCACCGCCAGCGAGCTGACCGACTTGCCGCTGCCCGATTCTCCGACCAGCGCCACGGTGGCGTTGTGGGGCACGTCGAAGGAAATGCCCTTGATCGCTTCGACCGTGTTCTGCTTGTCGACACGGAAGGCAATGCGCAGATTGCGGACCTGTAAAAGCGGCACCTGCGGCATGGTCGGCTCTGGCGCATTTTGCTGATTCATCGCGGCCTCACTTTAATTTCGGATCGAGCGCATCGCGCAGCGCGTCGGTGAACAGCGAAAACGCCGTCACCAGCAGCGCCATCGCGCCTGCGGCGGCGGTCAATTGCCACCACTTGCCGAGGATCAGTTCGTTCTGCGCCTCGTTGAGCATGCTGCCCCAGGACACGGTCCCGACCGGCACGCCGAAGCCGAGGAAGGACAGGATGACCTCGGCCTTGATGAAGCCGACCACCAGGATCGACAGCTGCACCAGGGCCACGTGCGACACGTTCGGGAAGATGTGCGAAAACATCTTGCGCCAGCCCGAGGCGCCGATGGCGTCGGCCGCCATCACGTATTCGCGCGCCTTGTGCTTGATGTACTCGGCGCGGATCAGGCGGTAGGGCCCGGTCCAGCCCGTCAGGCCCAGGATCAGCACGATGGTCGTCACGCCCTTTTGCTGCAGGACGGCGGCCACGGTCAGGATCATCAGGATCGAGGGAATGGACGTAAAAATGCTGTAGAACCAGTTGAACAGGTCGTCCACCACGCCGCCGAAAAAGCCGGAAATGGCGCCGAACAGGGTGCCCAAGGCAACGGCGACGAAGGCCGCCACCAGACCGACCACGATCGAGGTCTCGCCGCCCTTGATGGTCTTCTTGAGGATGTCGTGGCCCCACTTGTCGGCGCCGAACGGCAGGGTCAGGGCCTTCTCGCGCGGGGGATGCGCGGCGCGCACCTCGGCCTGCAAGGCCGCGAGTTCGGCCGCGAGCGGATCGAAGGCGTTCGGCGGGCTTGGGCGCTGCGGGCGCGCCAGCGCGGCCACGGCCGGGTCGGCCCCCATGAAGGACGGCGGCGCATAGTTGACCGCCACCTCTTCTTCCCAGTCGGCCGCCAGCAGGCCCGTGCTGGACGCGAGCAGCATCAGCAGGAACAGGCCGACGACGGCCAGGGCGGCCATCGCGACCCGGTCGGCACGCAGGCGGCGCCAGGCGAGCGCCCACAGGCCGGGGGACACCATCTCGTTCATATCGCGCATGGGGCCGGCCTCACTTGAGTTGCACGCGCGGGTCGACCGCACGGTACAGCAGGTCGGCCAGCAGGTTGAACACCATCGTGGCCGCGGCCACGTAGACGGTAATGGCCTTGATCACGGGGAAATCGCTGCGCTCGACGGCGAGGATCACTTCGCGCCCGATGCCGGGAATGCCGAAGAAGCGCTCGAGCAGGAAGGCGCCGATCAGGAGCGCCGGCAGGTTGGCCATCACGTGGGTAATGATCGGAATGGCGGCGTTCCTCAGCACGTGCACCCAGACGATGCGGCGCTCCTTCAGGCCCTTGGCACGCGCGGTGCGCACGTAATCCTGGCCGACCTCGTCGAGCACAAAACTACGATACAAGCGTAAGGTCGGCGCGATCGAGACTGCGAGGCCGATGATGATCGGCAGCAGCGCATAGCGCAGCAGGTTTTCGCCGAGACTGTTACCCCATCCCTGGACCGGGAACAGCCCCAGCTTGTAGGCAAAGAAGTACTGGAAGACGATGATGTAGACCAGGATCGAAATCGACATGCCGACCGTGCAGGCCACCATCACGGCGCGGTCGGTGAGCGAACCGCGCACGAAGGCAATGGCGAGCGCCAGCGCGATGCCGAAGACGGTTTCCAGCAAGGTGAGCGGCACCAGCACGGTCAGCGAGGGCCCGAGCCGGCTGGCGATGATGTGCGCAACCGGCTCGCCCGTGCTCCAGGCGTTACCGAAATCGGCCGTCACGATCTGCTTCAGGAAAATACCCAGCTGCACGTAGAACGGCTGGTCGATGCCGAGCTGGGCGCGGATATTCGCGATCGCCGCCTCGTCCGCCATCTTGCCCGCCAGCAGATAGGCTGGATCGCCGCCCACCCAGTTGAAGAGCAGGAAGACGAGCACGATCACACCCGCCATAGTCGGCAGCATCTGCCACAGCCGCCGAAAAATGTAAGCCAGCATCACGCATCCAGTGCCCCGGCAAGGTCCCTGCCCTTGCGCTCGGCGGTATCGAAAAGGCGTAACGATAACGCAAATCCATGGCGCCGACCCATGCTAATTGCCGCCGCGACGGGGCATTGGCCATTCCAGGCTATATCACACGCATAACTTTTTGTGAACTTTTTATTAGCTTCAGCACAACAGTTGTATTTTCGCCAGCGCAATGTCTTCTTAATTGACAACTTGTATCTACAAATGTTTGTATTGACGGGTGTCAATTGATGTCGCTTTTGTCGGCTGAAGCGGCAATATTTTCGAAACCGCTGCGCGTACCCAGAAGACGCGCAGATTCACTGGGAAATCACGATGATGGTTGAAACAGTTTTATCTCGTTCGGTTCGTTTGATTTGTGCGGGCGGCATGGCCGTCGCAATGGGGTCGGCCTATGCCCAGGAAACCCCGGACGCCACAGCAGCGACGGCGGCAGCAGCGCCCGAAGGCATGCAGCGCGTCGAGGTGACGGGTTCGCGCATCCCGAGCGCCAACCTGGAAAGCACCAGCCCGATTTCGGTCGTGACGGCCAAGGAAATCCGCATGGACGGCGTTCGTTCCGTCGAGAACCTGCTGAACAACCTGCCCCAGGTCTTCGCCGACCAGGGCGGCACGATTTCCAACGGTTCGACCGGCACCGCGACGGTCAACCTGCGCAACTTCGGCGCCGACCGCACCCTGGTGCTGGTTAACGGCCGCCGCCTGCCGTCCGGTAGCCCGCGCAACACCGCGGCCGACCTGAACCAGATTCCCGCCCCGCTGATCCGCCGCGTCGAAGTGCTCACCGGCGGCGCCGGCGCCATCTACGGCTCGGACGCGGTCGCCGGCGTGGTCAACTTCATCATGAACGACTCCTTCCAGGGCGTCCAGATCGAAGCCAATCACAGCTTCTACAACCACCAGCAGAACGACGGTCCTGCCGCACAGGCGGCCAAGCGCCGTAATTTCCCGACGCCGGACGACAAAGGCGCGGACGGCAAGATCAGCGACGCCAGCCTGCTGATGGGCGGTAACTTTGCCGACGGCAAGGGCAATGCCGTGGTCTTCTTCGGCTACAAGAAAGAAAAGCCGCTGCTGCAGTCCGAGCGCGACTACTCGGCCTGCTCGCTCGACGGCTTCAGCTCGGGCAACACCTTCAACTGCGGCGGCTCCGGCACGAGTTTCCCGGGTCGTTTCTTCACCGATTCCGGCCAGGTTACCGTGGCCGACGCCAACGGCGGCGTACGTCCGTATGTCGCCGCCACCGACCAGTACAACTTCGGTCCCCTGAACTACTACCAGCGTCCGTCCGAGCGCTACACCTTCAGCTCCTTCGTCCGTTACGACATCAACGACAAGGCGCGCCTGTACGCCGAGGGCAGTTTCCACGATGACCGTACCGTGGCCCAGATTGCGCCATCGGGCCTGTTCGGCCTTGATGCCTCGGGTCCGAATGCGATCCGCTGGGAAAACCCCTTCCTGTCGACGGCATGGCGCAATGCGCTCGGCCTGACCGGCCCCGGCGACACCGCCGACGCCCTCATCTTCCGCCGCAACGTCGAAGGCGGCGGCCGCCAGGATGACCAGCGCCATACCTCCTACCGCGGCGTGATCGGCGTCAAGGGCGAGATCGGCAACTGGAACTACGACGTGTTCGCGCAAATGGGCAAGGTCCTGTACTCGGAAACCTACCTGAACGACTTCTCGATCGCCCGCAGCGCGCGCGCCGTCAACGTCGTCCCGGGTCCTGGCGGCGTGCCGACCTGTGCCAGCGTGATCGACGGCACCGATCCGAACTGCGTCCCCTACAACATCTGGGCGCTGGGCAAGGTCACGCCTGAAGCGCTGGCCTACCTGCAGACCCCGGGCTTCCAGAAAGGCAGCACCTCGCAAAGCGTGCAGGGCATCACCCTGTCGACCGACCTGGGCGAGTACGGCATGAAGCTGCCAACCTCGACGCAAGGCATCGGCCTCGCCTTCGGCGCCGAGCACCGCACCGAGAAGCTGGAACTGGCAACCGATGCGGCCTACCAGACCGGCGACCTCGCCGGCCAGGGCGGCCCGACCCAAGGCGTCTCCGGCCAGTTCAGCGTGCGCGACTTCTACGCCGAAGCACGCATCCCCGTGCTGGAAAAGCAGCCGTTCGCCGATCTGCTCAGCGTGAATGCCAGCGCCCGCCGCTCCGACTACTCGACCGGCCAGAAGACCGACTCCTACGGCCTCGGCATCGAATGGGCGCCGATCGAGATGGCCAAGCTGCGCTTCTCCTACCAGCGCGCGGTGCGCGCCGCCAACGTCGTCGAGCTGTTCACGCCACAAGGCCTGGGCCTGTTCGGCATGTCGAGCGACCCATGCGCCGGCACGGCGCCGGAAGCGACGCTTGCCCAGTGCGCCCTGACCGGCGTCACCGCAGCGCAATACGGCAACATCGAAGACAGCCCGGCACAGCAGTACAACGCCATCTTCGGCGGCAACGCGAACCTGAAGCCGGAAACCTCGGACTCCTACACGCTGGGCCTGGTACTGACTCCGATGCGCAACCTGAGCTTCACGATCGACGCCTTCGACATGAAAGTCGAAGACGTGATCGGCGGCCTGCCGGCATCGACCACGCTGGCGCAGTGCCTGGAAACCGGCGACCCGACCTTCTGCTCGCTGATCACCCGTGACCGCCTGGGCACCCTGTGGGCCCTGCCAACCGCGAACGTGATCGCCACCAACCAGAACCTGGGCGTGATGTCGACCAAGGGCGTCGACCTGAGCGCCAACTACGGCGCCAAGTTCGGCGCCTGGGGCGGCCTGGACTTCAACTTCAGCGGCACCTGGCTGAAGGAGTTCAAGCAGGAAGACTTCCCGGGCTCGGGCCAGTACGACTGCGCCGGCCTGCACGGCACCAGCTGCGGCACCCCGATGCCGGAATGGCGCCACAAGCTGCGCGCAACCTGGAGCACCCCATGGCGCGGCGTCGAACTGGCCGTGACCTGGCGTCACATCGACTCGGTCAAGCTCGATGCAACGAGCAGCAACCCGCTGCTGGCAACCGAGTTCGAACCGGCCGACGAGACCCTGGCTTCGCGTAACTACCTTGACCTGGCAGGCAACTGGCAGATCAACAAGATGTTCGCCCTGCGCGCCGGCATCAACAACGTGCTGGACAAGGATCCGCCGATCACCGGCGTGGTGGCCGCGGTCTTCGGCAACGGCAACACCTACCCGCAGGTCTACGATGCGTTCGGCCGCCGCGTGTTCATGAACCTGACCGCCACTTTCTGATTCCAGAGGGCGGCAAAGCAAAACGGCAGACCTCGCGGTCTGCCGTTTTTTATTCCGAAAGCGCTCTTATTCCTGGCGCAACCTGCGCTGGCGCACCGCCTGCGCCAGCCCTTCGAGCACGCCGACGCTGGTTTCCCAGTCGATGCAGCCGTCGGTGACCGACTGGCCGTAGGCCAGCTCGGCGCCGGGCACCAGGTCCTGGCGCCCGCCCAGCAGGTGCGATTCGACCATCACGCCGACGATGCGCTCGTCGCCGCCGGCGATCTGGCGCGCGATGTCGGCGCACACCGGCACCTGGTTCTCGGGCTTTTTCGAGCTGTTCGCGTGCGAGGCGTCGATCATCAGGCGCGAGGCCAGGCCCAGCGCGGCGATCTGGCGGCAGGCCTCGTCGACGCTGGCGGCGTCGTAGTTCGGCGTCTTGCCGCCGCGCAGGATGATGTGGCAATCCTCGTTGCCGGAGGTCGAGACGATTGCCGAGTGCCCGCCCTTGGTCACCGACAGGAAATGGTGGGGCTGCGAGGACGCCTTGATCGCCTCCACCGCAATCTTGATGTTGCCGTCGGTGCCGTTCTTGAAGCCAACCGGGCACGACAGGCCCGACGCCAGTTCGCGGTGCACCTGCGACTCGGTGGTCCGGGCCCCGATGGCGCCCCAGCTGACCAGGTCGGCGATGTACTGCGGGCTGATCACGTCGAGGAATTCGGTACCGGCCGGCAGGCCCATTTCGTTCACGTCGCGCAGCAGTTCGCGCGCCATGCGCAGGCCGTCGTTGATGCGGAAACTGTTGTCCATGTAGGGGTCGTTGATCATCCCCTTCCAGCCCACCGTCGTGCGCGGCTTTTCGAAGTACACCCGCATCACGATCTCGAGGTCGCCCTTGAGGCGGCGGCGCTGCTCGGCCAGGCGGCGCGCGTACTCGAGCGCGGCCTTCGGGTCGTGGATCGAGCATGGGCCGATCACCACCATCAGGCGGTCGTCCTGGCCGTGCAGGATGCGGTGCAGCGCCACCCGCGCCGCGCTGGCGGTTTCCTCCGCCGCCGGGGTGACCGGAAACTCGCGGATCAGGTGCGAAGGCGGCGTCAGTTCCTTCATTTCGCGGATGCGTAGATCGTCGGTGCGGGGCATGCGGTACTCCGTTTCGTTTATCTGGGCTGCAAATGAAAAAACCGCCATCTCTGGCGGTTTCTGGTCGTTCGGTCTGTTCGTGATTGCGTGAACCTGCCGCTACTCCACCGCCTGAAGGCCGGAATGGCTAAACCAAAAATAGCGGGTAAAAAAAGCGGCGTTGCGCATGAGCAGATCCGAGTAAGGTCGAATTGACTATAACGCCAACGTGTGAACATTGGCAAGCTCTTTATGCCGCAGCGCAGCACGCGCTTTTTCCGCCGCATGCAAATGCGTTTGCATGCAACCAGTTGCGCCAAACCGACAGCTCTCTAAGCGCACTGCTGACAATTGAGAGATATCAGACGTCCCGTTGTCAGCAATGCAAAAGTCTGGGCAAGCCCCCGTCCGGCCTGCACACATCTTTGTACTGGGTCAATTTCTCTGCATCCAATACATGAGCCGGCGCAAGCTGTAGCCAGCGGACAGGGATTTTCTCTTACGACCCTTGGAGTCCGGACATGATTGAAACCCTGTTATCCCGGTCGGTGCGCCGCCTGTTTGCCGGCGGCGGCGCCGTCGGAATGATGTCATTGACACCGCTGATGGCATTACCGCCAGCAGCTGCCCAGGAAGCGGCCGAGCGGCCGGTCGCGCGTGTCGTTGTCACCGGCAGTAACATCCGCCGCGCCGAAGCCGAGACCGCCTCATCGGTACTGGTGGTCAACCGTGCCGACATCGAGCGCTCGGGCAAGAGCACCGTGACCGAACTGCTGCAGACGCTGGCGGTGGACAACCAGGGCTCGGTGCCCACCAGCTTCGGCAACGGCTTCGCAGCCGGCGCCGCGGGCATTTCGCTGCGCGGCCTCGGCACGGCGTCGACCCTGGTGCTGCTCAACGGCCGGCGCATGGCCCCGTATGGCCTGGCCGACGACGGCCAGAAGGTGTTTACCGACCTGAACGTGATCCCGACCGACGCCGTCGACCGCATCGAGGTCCTGAAGGACGGCGCCTCGTCCATCTACGGTTCCGACGCCATCGCCGGCGTGGTCAACATCATCCTGCGGCACGACTTCAAGGGCACGACGGTGCGCGGTTCTCTCGGCATCACCAAAGAGTGGGACGGCGAGGAGCAGAACCTGGCTGTCACCCATGGCTTCGGCGACCTCGATGCCGACCGCTACAACGTGCTGCTCAATTTCGAGTTCAAGCGCAAGAACGACGTCTGGCTGCGCGACCGCGCCGACCGCCGCTACATCGGCCGCATCGACCTGCGTCCATGGGGCTTTTCGGCGCAGGAGGCGCTCGGCGGCACCGGCGCCATCACCGGCCCCAACGCGGCCGGCAGCGCCATCAACGGCAACGTGCGCAACCCGGCCACCAACAACTACTACAACCGCGGCAGCCTCGACCCGGCGAGCGGCTTCACCCGCACCTTCCCCGGCGCGGCCTGCGCGAACTTCACCAGCCAGCCCCAGGGAGACCCGGGCGGCGGTTGCCTGATCGACTCGACACTGGTGTACAACCAGATCCAGCCGCAACAGGAAAACTACAGCCTGTTCGGGCGCGGCACCTGGAACCTGGCGCCGGCCATGGAAGCCTATACCGAGTGGAACCTCTACAGCAGCAAGACCAACACGTCCACCACGCCGTCCACCGTCAGCGCCAACGTCGGGTTCCCGGGCGGACCGGTCAGCAATGCCGGGGTACAGTTCGGTCCCAACCATCCGGACAACCCGTATTTCGGCACGGCGGCCCGCCTGCGCTACCTGGCCGGCGACGTCGGCCCGCGCCAGGCTGCCATCGACGGCTTTTTCGTGCGTGCCCTGGCCGGCGTGAAGGGTACCCTGGCCGGCTGGGAGTATGACACCTCCCTGCTGTTTTCACGCAGCACCGTCACCAACGAACGCTCCGGCTTCCTGCAGCGCGACGTCGCCTTCGCCCTGCTCGACCCGAGCGCGGCGAACATCGCCGCCGCGCTCGGCACCAGCCCGGCCTACGCGGCGCTGCCGATCGGCACCTTCTGGCGCATTGCCGAGAACGCGGGCCTGAACGACCCGGCGGTGTACGCGGCGCTGTCCCCCAGGATCGCCAGCGATGCCGCGACCAAGATCATCCAGGGCGACGTCAAGGTCACGCGCGAGTTCGGCAAACTGGCGGGCGGCGCGATCGGGGTCGCGGCGGGCGCCGAATGGCGGCGCGAGGAGACCGAGCTCAATCCGGTCACCGGCACCGAGCGCGGCAACGTGATCGGGCTGGGCTACTCGGCCTACAGCGGCGCGCGCAACGTATTCGCGCTGTACGGCGAGGCGCTGGCGCCGGTGCTGCCGGGCCTGGAAGTCACTGGCGCGCTGCGCTGGGACCGCTTTACCGACGTCGGCAACTCCTGGACGCCGAAGGTCGGCGTCAAATGGACGCCGTTGCCCCAGCTCGCCCTGCGCAGTACCTTCGCGAAGGGCTTCCGTGCCCCGAGCGCGGCCGAGAACGGCGTCGGCGGCCTGGCCGCCTTCTCCACCGCATCCGACCCGCTGCGCTGCGCGCTCGGTGTCGAAGCCGCCTGCAACCCGGCCCAGGTCGCGCTCATCACCTCACCCAACCCGGACCTCGATCCGGAACGCTCGCGCAGCATCAACTTCGGCGTCATCTGGGACCCCTTGCCGCGCACCAGCATTTCGGTCGACGTCTGGCAGATCAAGCGCAAAAACGAGATCAACCAGCAACTGATCGACGCCGCCATTGCCGCCGGCAGCGTGGCCCGCGACCCCACGACCGCCGAACCAGGCGTCGTCGGGGATCCCGGCGCCATCACGGCCGTGCTGGCGAGTTACGTCAACTCCGCGCAAACCAAGGTGCGCGGCCTCGACGTCGACGCCCGCCACACGGTACGCCTGCCTGGAGGCTGGGGCAACATCCTGCTCGACGGCAAGTGGACCTATATCGACAAGTGGGAGCGCACCGAGCAGGACGGCAGCTCGCGCGACTTCGCCGGCACCCACGGCAACTGCGACGTCTCCAACTGCGTCGGCACCCCAGACCACCGCGTCAACCTGCGCGCGGCTTGGGACCGTGACGACTGGCGGGTCGCGCTCAACGCCAACTACCGCGGGGCGATCGACAACGTGCTCTTCAAAAACGACCCGGCCGGCTGCGCCAGCCACTTTGCCAACGGCGACGATGCACCGACCGGCTGCAAGCTGGCCTCGTTTACGACCTTCGACCTGGTCGTGCGCTGGAAGCCGCAGCCAGGTTGGGAAGTGTTCGGCACGATCGAGAACCTGTTCGACAAGATCGCGCCGCTCGACCCGCTGACCTATGGCGCACAGGCCTACAATCCGCTCGATTTCTACGGCGCGCTCGGGCGTAACTTCAAGGTGGGGGCGCGCTACACGTTTTGATCCGTTCTGATGCGTTGTGATGCGGCGGCCGTCCCGGGCAGGCGCCCGTGACGGCCGCGCGAGGACAGGCGTCCGGTGTGCCCGGACGCCCGCACATCGCATGGTCTGCCGAGTCGCAGTTATTCCACAAAACCGGATTTTTTTGAGCGAATCGACCCGAATCGCGACCTGCGATGCAAGACTTGTTTCACCAATCTGCCACACGCTGCTTGTTCATGCTAACGATAAATTTCTTTGCGTTTAAGAGCGCCTGACAAAACCTTCAAGGGATGCGGCCACCCGACGCATCGTTGAAGACAGTTCGGGAGTACGGCGGGACGATGCAACGCCGCCATGGAGGTTTTGCCAGGCGCTCGACATCATGATGTGCTGCAGCGGGCACCCAACAACCCGATACCAGGAGCCGGAAATGAATGAAACACTGTTGTCCCGTTCCGTGCGCCGGCTGTTCGGCGCCGCCGCAGGCCTGGGCCTGCTGGCCTGTCCGCTCGCCGGCGCGCAGGACACCACCGGCCAGCCGATCCAGCGCGTCGAAGTGACCGGCTCGTCCATCAAACGGATCGCCACGGAAAGCTCGCTGCCGATCACCACCATCCGCGCCGCCGACTTCGCCAAACAGGGTCTGACGACCGTGCAGGAAGTACTCAACACGATCCCGATGAACCAGGCCTCGGAAGTCGGCGCATCCGCGGTCGGCTCCGGCACCGGCGGGCGCTCCACGGCCGACCTGCGCGGCCTCGGCGGGGACAAGACGCTGGTGCTGCTCAACGGCCGGCGGCTGGCCAACCACCCGTATTTCGCCGACACGGTGGACCTGAACATCATCCCGGTGGCGGCGCTGGAGCGGGTCGAGGTGCTGCGCGACGGCGCCTCCGCCATCTACGGCACCGACGCCATCGGCGGCGTCATCAACTTCATCACCAAGCGCTCGGTCAAGGGCGGCGCCCTCACCTTCGAAGGATACGAGCCGTGGCGCCGCGGCGGCGGCAACGAGCAGCGCCTCAACCTGTCCGGCGGCTACGGCGACCTGGGCCGCGACGGCTGGAGCATGTTCGGCGTGCTCGACTACCACCAGCAGAGCCCCTTGCGCGCGACCGACCGCAGCTTCGCGCGCACCGGCGTGCGTCCCGATCGCGGCATGAACGAAGTGAGCCGCACCACCTTCCCCGCCAACTTCTTCTCCGAACTGGGCGTGGCCGGCAACCCGTATTTCGCGACCGGCTGCCGCCCGCCCGACACGGCACCCGCGACGGACGGCGACCAGGTGTGCGAATTCGACTACACCCAATATATCGACCTGATACCCGAAACGCGCCAGTACAGCGCGATGGGCAAGTTCAACCGCCAACTGACCCCGGACCACCTGGCCAGCATCGAATTCCTCTGGGGCCGCAGCACCAACGAATCGCAGGTGGCGCCGCCGCCGATGTCGAACCTCGGCATCACCATGACCGCCGCCAGCCCCTACTATCCCGGCAACGGCATCGTGCCGGCCTTCCCCGGCCTGACCGGCGAAGCCCTCGACATCAGCTGGCGCCCGATCGAGTCCGGCCGGCGCCTGAACTACGACAGCAGCAACACCGTGCGCCTGCTGGCCAGCCTCGAGGGCACCATCGCCGGCTGGGACTACAACACCGGCATCTCGCACTCGCTGGGACGCGCGCGCAGCTCTTTCCGCGGCGGCTACCTGATCGACCAGCGCATCATCGACGGCGTCGGCGCCGGCATCCTGAACCCCTTCGGCCCGCAGAGCCCGGAGGGCGCCGACTTCCTGCAAAACTCCCTGCTGCTGGGCGAATATGTGCATGCGCGCATTTCCAGCAGCGCCGTCGATGCGCGCGCCAGCCGCGAACTGATGACGCTGCCCGCCGGGCCGCTCGGCTTTGCGGTGGGCGCCGAATTCCGGCGCGACCGGGCCAAGTATTTCGTCAACCGGGCTCTGGCCGGACAGGCCTCCAGCTCGGGCTATGCCGACGCCCAGGACCAGTCCGGCCAGCGCAGCATTTCCGCCATCTTCACCGAGCTGAACGTACCGGTCATCAAGGACCTGGAACTGAACTTCGCCGGCCGCTACGACCACTACAGCGACGTCGGCGGCAGCTTCAATCCGAAGGTCTCGCTGCGCTACCAGCCGACCCGCCAGGTGCTGGTGCGCGGGTCCTTCAACAAGGGTTTCCGCGCGCCGACGCTGTTCGACCTGTTCGGCCCGCAATCGACCACCAACACGTCCGACACCTATGACGATCCGCGGCTGTGCCCGGGCGGCGCGGCCGTGCCGGGCGCCAACCCGAACATCGTGTGCGGGCAGCAGCAGCTCATCCGCGGCGGCGGCAACCCGGACCTCGACCCGGAGCGCTCGCGCACCTACAGCGTCGGCATCGTGTTCGAGCCGATCCCTTCGCTGACACTGTCGGCCGACTACTGGCACATCAAGCTCAAGGACCAGATCAGCGCGCTGGCCGAGCAGACCATCTTCGGCAACTTCGCGCGCTACCAGGACCTGTTCGTGTACGACCCGACCGGCACCCGCCTGAACTACGTGCTCGGCATCACCGACAACCTGGGCGAGGTGCGTACCCGCGGGCTCGACCTGTCGCTGCTGTACCGGCTACCGCGCAACCCCTGGGGCAACCTCAGCCTCAGCATCGACGGCACCTATGTCGACAAGTACGAGTACCAGAACGAGCCCGGCGGCGCGTTCACCCAGAACGCCGGCCGCTATGCCGACGCCACGCCCGTGTTCCGCTGGCGCCACAACCTGCTGCTGACACTGGTGCGCGGCGACTACACCTTCAACCTCGCCAACCGCTACATGTCGCACTACGAGGACCAGAACACGGCCGTCGCACCCGAGTTCGCCAACAACGTCGACCATTATTCGATCTGGTCGCTGTCGACGACCTACACGGGCAACAAGCAGTTCGAACTGACCGCCGGCATCAAGAACCTGTTCGACGAGGAGCCGCCGTTTACGAACCAGGTCACCAACTTCCAGCTGGGCTACGACCCGCGCTATACGGACCCGCTGGGAACGACGGTGTACATGCGGCTGACGTACAAGTTCTGAGAAGTGAACCATGGCGTCGCAATGACAGTGGCGACACTTGTTCCTTACGACTCCGCGATGCACAGCTTGAACGCGTGGACGGCGCACCTGCCGCGTGCTTGCATATGGCCCGGTGGAGCCGTCCACCCTACCTGTCAAGCACAAGCGCTGGCGGCCCGCAGCGCAAAAAAATGCCCGGCAGTGCCGGGCATGTCGTCTTCGCCGGGGACGAGGCTTACGCCGTCCCGCCCACGGTCACGCCATCGATGCGCAGCGTCGGCTGGCCGACGCCGACCGGCACGCTCTGGCCTTCCTTGCCGCACACGCCCACGCCCGAGTCGAGCGACATGTCGTTGCCGATCATCGAGATGCGGTTCATGACGTCCGGGCCGTTGCCGATCAGGGTGGCGCCCTTCACCGGGTAGGTGATCTTGCCGTCCTCGATCATGTAGGCTTCGCTGGCCGAGAACACGAATTTGCCGTTGGTGATGTCGACCTGGCCGCCGCCGAAGTTCACCGCGTACAGGCCGTTCTTGACCGAAGCCAGGATCTCGGCCGGGTCCTTGTCGCCGGCCAGCATGTAGGTGTTCGTCATGCGCGGCATCGGCAGGTGGGCGAAGGATTCGCGGCGGGCGTTGCCGGTGATCGGCATCTTCATCAGGCGCGCGTTCATCGTGTCCTGGATATAACCCTTCAGGATCCCGTCCTCGATCAGCGTCGTGCACTGGGTTGGATTACCCTCGTCGTCCATGTTCAGCGAGCCGCGGCGGTCCTGCAGGGTGCCGTCGTCGACCACGGTGACGCCCTTGGCGGCGACGCGCTGGCCGATCATGCCGGCGTAGGACGAGGAGCCCTTGCGGTTGAAGTCGCCTTCCAGGCCGTGGCCGACCGCTTCGTGCAGCAGCACGCCGGGCCAGCCCGGTCCGAGGACGATCGTCATCGGGCCGGCCGGGGCCGGGCGCGCGTCGAGGTTGACCAGCGCGGCCTTGACGGCTTCGTCGGCGTAGCGCTCGAGGATGGCGTCGTCGAAATAACCGTAATCGAAACGTCCGCCGCCGCCGGAAGAACCGGTTTCGCGCCGGCCGTTCTGCTCGGCGATGACGGTCACGGAGACGCGCACCAGCGGGCGGATGTCGGCCGCCAGCACGCCGTCGCTGCGCACCACCAGCACCACGTCGTATTCGCCGGCCAGGCCGGCCATCACCTGCACCACGCGCGGGTCCTTGGCGCGCGCCATCTTTTCGACGCGCTCGAGCAGCTTCACCTTGGCGGTGGCGTCGAGCGAGGCGAGCGGATCGCGCGGCAGGTAGAGCGAGCGCCCGCCGGTCGGCTGGGCGACGCTGGCCACCTTCACGCGGCCGGCGCCGGCGCGCGCGATCGTGCGCGTGGCCGCCGCCGCGTCCAGCAGCGCGATTTCGGAAATTTCGTCGGAATAGGCAAAGGCGGTCTTGTCGCCGGAAATGGCGCGCACGCCGACGCCCTGGTCGATCGAGAAGCTGCCGGTCTTGACGATGCCCTCTTCCAGGCTCCAGCCTTCGCTCTTGGTGAACTGGAAATACAGGTCGGCGTAGTCGACTTTATGGGTGAACATCGTCCCGAGGGTGCGCAGCAGCTTGCCTTCATCGAGGCCAAACGGCGTCAGCAGCACATCGCGGGCGACGGCCAGGGAGGAAAGGTTCGGTTCGAATGGGATCATTTTGCGTTGTGTCTCGTGTGGATTGGGGCATTGTGCCATATCCGTCCGGATCGTACAGGTGCGGGGACGGGCGGGCACGGCGGGCGTTGTCGCGGCGATTCCGGTGTCCGTTAGGTGGACGGCTCCGTGATCGGTCCGGACGGTCTCGCCGTCAACGATCGACGCGTGGGGTGAAGCGGGCTCAATTCCCGCGGAACGCGAAGCAGGCGCATGCGGCGCGAACGCGCATCGGCAATGGGTGGAGCCGACCACCCTACGTTTACATCTTGCGGTGCCGCAGGGCGGGCAAGCTCTCGCGCACGCCGGCCAGGAAAGCCGCATCGAGCTCGCCGCCGACCACGCCTTCGCCTTCGCGCAGCACCGACTTGACCTCGCCCCAGGGGTCGACCAGCATGCTGTGGCCGAAGGTGCGGCGGCCGTTCGCATGGGTGCCGCCCTGGGCCGCGGCCAGCACGTAGCACTGGTTTTCGATGGCGCGGGCGCGCAGCAGGACTTCCCAGTGCGCCTGGCCGGTGGTGTGGGTGAATGCGGCCGGCACCACGATCAGTGCGCACTCGCCCATCGCCCGGAACAGTTCCGGGAAGCGCAAGTCGTAGCAGATCGACAGTCCGACCCGGCCGAAGGGCGCGTCGAAGCTGCCGACGGCGTCCCCGGGCACGATGGTGCGCGCCTCGTCATAGGATTCGCTGCCCTTGTTGAAACCGAACAGGTGGATCTTGTCGTAGCGGCCGATGGCCGATCCTTGCGGGTCGTACACCAGCGTGGTGTTGAGCACGCGGCCGGCGTCCTGCGAGACCAGGGGCAGCGTGCCGCCGATCAGCCAGATGCCGTGTTCGCGCGCCAGGCCGGAGAGGTATTCCTGGATAGCACCCTGTCCAGGCTGCTCGGCATGGGCGACCTTGTCGGTGTCCGTCATGCCCATGATCGGCCAGTATTCCGGCAGCGTCACCAACGTGGCGCCGGTCGCGGCGGCCTCGGCCACCAGGCGGCGCGCGGTGGCAAGATTTTCCTCGACGATCGGCGTGGATACCATCTGGACTGCGGCGACACGAGTCATCTTATTTCTCTTTCGCTGAGGCCGCCTGACGCGGCGGCGGGTTGTCGATCTTGGTAATGGTAGGCGATTTCCACGGCCCGGTAATCTGCATTTGATAAGTCAGCGCTTTCATGACCGGTGCGCGCAAGAACAATTGCGCAAGATACGAGCCGATGCCGATGACCGGGTTGACCGCCAGGCCGTACACCAGCGGGCCGGTGCCGAGGTTGAACTCGGGAATGACGACGACGCGCAAGTTGGTCGATTCGTTCGCGATGTCGGCCGTGCCGTCCATCAGCACGGTGGCCGCCACGCCGTGCATCTTGAGATTGTCGGTCTTGATGATGCCGCGGGTAATCATGGCGTTGGCGCTGATGCCATCAAAAGCCAGGCCTTCCGAAAACACGTCGTGGAAGTCGAGCTTGAGCAGGCGCGGCAGGGCCTGCAGGCTGAGCACGCCCAGCAGCTTGGCCGCGCCCGGGTCCTGTTTCAGGAACTGGCCGCCGCCCACGTTCATCTCGATCTGGCCCGACAGCGTCGGAATGTCCAGCGAATACGGCAGCCCGCTCCAGGATATGTCGCCCGACATCTTGCCTTTGCCGCGGCGCAGGGTTTCCGGGAAGCCGAGACGGTCGAGCAGGCGCCCCGCGTCGAGGATGTCGAGCGTGAAATTCATGCCGGTATTGCTCTTGCCGTCCTTGGTCAGCCAGCGCCCGGTCGCCTTCAGCTGGCCGTCGGGGTTGGTCAGGGTCAGGCGGTCGATGCGCCACTCCTTGCCGGCCAGCGCCTGCACGTTGCTCGCCTGCAGGTCCAGGCGGCCGAACTGCTTGTTGAACAGCTCGAAGCGCTCGGCCACGATGTCGAGCGCGGGAATGGTCGCGCTCGCGCCGCGGTTCGATTCCAGCAGATCCTTGACGTCAGCCGCCGACGAGGCCGGGATCACGAGCGAGGCCAGGCGCGCCGTGACCTTGCCCACGCCCTGCCCCTGCCCCTGGCTCCAGGTCAGGTGGCCCGAGGCCTGGCGCGAATTCAGGTTCGCCTGCCAGGCGCTGCCGCGGTGGGAGGCGCCCACCACCACGTCGGCCATGCGCCGCTCGCCGATGAAGAGTTCGGTGGCGCGCGCCGCGATCGTGGTCGGCATCACGTATTGGGCGAAGTTCGGGCCAGCTCCACCGGCAGCACCCGGCGCGGCGCCATCACTTTCCCCGGCGATCGCGCGCCCCGCCGCCAGCCATGCATCAACGTTGAGCGACTTCATGTCGACGTTGATGCTCATGCCCTCGTCCGGCTCGGGCGCCGGCACGTTGACGCCGATGCCGCCACGTTCCACGACCCAGGCGCTGTTCGGCTGCCGGCTGCGCAGGTAGCGCGCGGCCACCGCGTTGCCCAGCGACAGGCGCAGCTCGTCGCGGCCGACGCCGTCGACGGTCGGCGCGCCGTCCAGCACGAAATGCAGGGGCAGGCTGTCCGCCTGCGCCTTGTTCAGCGGCGCCGGCAGTTCCATCCCGAGCCCGGCCAGGGTCGAGTCGATCGTGACGCCGAGCCGGCGCTCGCGCACCGTGATGGCGCCCGTGTAGCGCGTGCTGCCGGACAGGCGTCCCGCCAGGCGCGCCAGCGCCGGCGGCGCACTGCGCCGCATGCCGTCGGCCATCAGGGTGCCGCCCAGGCGGATCGCGATCGCGCCGTCGCGCCCCGTGCCGCCGCTGAGCGCCAGCGGGCCGCCGAGGAAACTGGCGCCGATGCCGTTCAGGTTGAAGCCGTGCTCGTTGAACTCGACCTTGCCGAGGGCGGCCTGCAGCGGCGGCAGGTCGGGCAGCAGCTGGACGTCGTTGTTCTGCAATTGCAGCGCGCCCTGCACCTTGGTATCGGGCAGGTGCGCCAGCGGCATCTGCAGCTTCAGCCCGAGGCGGGCGTTGCCGCTGCCCTGCGTGTCCTGCGTGAAATGGCCGATCCAGCCCAGCACCGGGCTGGCTGCCACATAGCGCAGGAAGTCCTGCAGCGCGCCGCTGGCCGTACCGTCGATGTCGAGCATCATGTCGTGGGTGCCAAGGCTCGGGATCACGGCGCGCACGTCCTTCAATTGCAGGCCGAGGGTGCGCAGCGACTCGCCGTGGATCTCCATGCGCGCGCGGTCGAACACGATGCTGCCGTCGATGCCCTCGGCCAGCGGCCACTGCGGCTTGTTGTCCGGCAGGCGGTGGCCGGGCGCGTATTCCAGCACGGCGCCCGCCAGGCGCCCCGCGACGCGGAATTCGCCGCGTGCGCGCTCGGCCGCATTGTCGGCGCGGAAGGGGAAATCGGCCAGGTCGCCGCGCAGGCGCAGGCGCACGTCGTTCAGCATCCCGCCCTGCAGGGCCGAGGTGAGCCAGCCCCGCAGCCCGGGCGGCGTGGCCAGCGGCAGGAAGCGGCCGACCTGGGCGATCTGGAAGCCGTCGAGGGTGCCGGTGATGTCGGCCACGCCCGGGCCATGTCCCTGGCCCAGCGGCAGTTGATGGCGTCCGGACAGGCTGCCGCGCAAGGAGCCCTGCGCGAACTCGAGCTTGTCGACCTCGACCAGCAACTGTTCCCCGGGCTGGTAGCTCCAGCGCGCGCCCAGCGCCAGCCGGTCGAGCGGCATCGCCGCTTCCTCAAACCAGGCCGGCATGCGCAGCGCCAGTGCCGAGGAGTCGAGCGTCAGGCTGCCCCCGGTGTCGGTGGCGTCGATGCTGCCGGAAAGATTGTCGAAACCGGGAATGGCCGGCATGGCGGCCTGCGCAGGCACGCCGGGCGCCGCCGCGACTGCGGCGCGTGCCGCCTGCGGCTGCAGGCTCAGCCCTGCCACCCTGCCCTTGACGCGGTAGCCCGCCAGGCGCGGAGCCTGTCCATCCAGGCGCCCGTCCCAGGAGGCGGAAAAATCGAGCAGCCGGCCGCGCGGCGCGAAACTGGCGAGCGCCTGGCGCTGCACACTGGATAGCGGCAGCTGCGCGGCCAGTTCGGCCAGCGCGGCGAGGTCGACCTGGCGCGCCTGGACCGCGACCCGCTGCGGCTTGCCGTTGCGCGCGGGCGTGAAGGTTTCGCTGATCGTCGCCGGCGGCAAGGCACGGCCGTCGCGGGTGACGACGACGAAATTGTCCAGGCTGACCGTGTGGCCGTTGGCGCCGAAGGTCGGCTTGCCGTCCGCCTTGCCGGGCACGAGCTCCTCGCGCGCCGACAGCCGGCCCGATACGCTAGCCAGGCGCAGGGCCGGCAGGTCGGGCTTGACGCGCGCGGCCACGCCGGCCAGCGCCAGGTCGGCGGTGAAACCAGCCAGGCGCGCCTGGTCGAGTTCCATCCAGGCGCGCAGCGAACCGCGTCCGCTGCCGACCTGGAAGGGATAGTCGAGGTACTGGCGCCAGGCGGCCAGGTCGGCCTCGCGCAGGTCGGCGTAAATCTCGCCCTTCCAGCGCGCGATGTCCGACGAGCGGCTGCCGAAACGCGGATGGGTGAAGCGGGCGCGCACGTCCAGCGGCTGGGCCAGCGCCGCGGGGGGCGTCGCCTTCAGCGCGAGACGGTGCGTGGTCCAGTGGTTCTGCAGCACCAGCGTGACGTCGCGCAAGGCCAGCGGCGCCGCGCCGCGCTGGGCGTCGACCCAGTCGACCCGGCCCTGGCGGACCAGGATTTCGCGCTGGCGAAACGCCCAGTCGCCGCCGGGCCCGCCCTTTTCCTCGTCCTGAGGGTCGATGCGCATGCCGGCCACATGGATGACGCCGGCCGCGTCGCGCCGCACGTCGAGGTGCGGCCGGATCAGTTCGAGCGTCTCGAAGCGCGGCTCGGCCGCCAGCACGCTCCACCACGACAGGGTGGCCGATACCGAGGGCAGCGCCAGCACCTGGCGCCTGCCCTTGTCGACCAGGGTGACATCGCCCAGGAACAGGGAGGGATTCAGGCCGTCCCAGGACGCGTAGATGCGCGCGATCGACACCTGGTTGCCGAGCGCGCGGCTGGCCAGGCGCTCGATGTCGTCTTTATACAGGTCGATGTTCGGGAGGATGGCGTAGCGCAAGGCCAGGAACAGCAGGGCCAGCGCGAAATACACGAACAGCACCAGCTTGACGGTAAACCCGAGCACGTGGTGCGAAGCCAGGTTCGCATAGCGGTAGGCCGCACGCAGGCGCCTCCAGCGCGCCGCAAGCGGCTGGTGCGGCTCGTGCGCGTCGACTGCCTCAGCTGCCTGCGGTTCCGGATTGTGCATCAAGGTGCTAATAAAAAGGCTCGCCGTAAAGTACTTATAAACAACTGAAATCTTTGAAAGAAGAGCGCTTGCTACGAATGCGGCGTCTACCTTACCATCGTGCTGACCGGGGCAGCACGGCGGGCAATTTTACCGCAAGCATGCCTGCCGGACCCGCTTTTCCACTCCTGCCGGACCCTCCCATGCCCCCTGCTTCCGACGCCCCTGCATCCCAGCCTGCTCCCCATCTCGGGTCCCGCTACTACCAGCGCTGGACGAATGCCGCGCCCGGCCGCGCCGAGCGCGTGGCCGACCTGGCCCGATTATCGCTGGCCTGCCCGGATTTCGGCGCGTTATTGGATCAGGAACTGGCCGGCGGAGCGAAGCTGCCGGGCGCCATGCGCCGCCTGCGCAACCTGGTCGTCTGCGGCCTGATCCGGCGCGACCTCGACGGACTGGCCGACCTGGACGAAGTCGTCAGCGCCATGACCGGCCTGGCCGATTTCGCCATCCGCACCCATGTGGCCGAGTTGATGGACGAACTGGTGGCGGCCCACGGCATGCCGGTCGGCGCCGAATCGCAGCGGCCGCAGGAGATGCTGGTGCTGGCGATGGGAAAACAGGGCGGCGGCGAACTGAACGTGTCGTCAGACATCGACCTCATCTTCGTCTACCCGGAAGATGGGGAGACAGCGGCCGGGCCCGGGCAGCGCCAGCTGTCGAACCACGAATTCTTCATCCGCCTCGGGCGGCGCCTGATCGGCGCCCTGTCGGAAGTGACGGAAGACGGCTTTACGTTCCGTGTAGATATGGCACTGCGCCCGAACGGGAATTCCGGGCCGCTGGCCGCCAGCCTCAACATGGTCGAGGAATACCTGATCGTCCAGGGACGCGAGTGGGAACGCTATGCCTGGGTCAAGGCGCGCGCCGTCACCGGCACCCAGGAAGACATCGCGGCGCTGGAAGCGATCGTGCGCCCCTTCGTGTTCCGCCGCTACCTCGACTTCGGCGTGATCGACGCGATCCGCAATATGCACGCCCAGATCCGCGCCGAGGTCAACCGCCAGGAACGCCTGCACCCGGACCGCAGCAACAACGTCAAGCTGGGGCGCGGTGGAATCCGCGAGATCGAATTCCTGGCCCAGGTGTTCCAGCTGATCCGCGGCGGGCGCGACCCGGCCCTGCGCGAGCGCTCCACGCGCCAGACCCTGCGCCTGCTCGCCGAGCGCGAGCTGATGGCGCCCGACACCGTCGCGCGCCTGCTCGACGCCTATAACTTCCTGCGCAATCTCGAGCACCGCCTGCAATACCTGGAAGACGCGCAAACCCATACCCTGCCCGCCAATGACGCCGACCGCCTGGTCGTGGCGACGATGATGGGTTTTTCGAGCGTGGCCGCCATGCTCGAGCGCCTCGAGGAAGAGCGCGCCTTCGTCGCAAGCCAGTTCGACGACATGTTCGCCGACAAGAGCGCCCCCGCCGCCGAGGAAAGCGCCGGGCTGGAGGCCATCGCGGCCGATCCGGAAGCCGTGGCCGCGATCGAGGCCCACCTGGCCGGGCTCGGCTACGACGATGCGGCCGGCAGCGCGCGGCGCCTGGCCGGCACCTGGAACGCGCCGCGCCTGCAGGGACTGCCCGACGCCAGCCGCGCGCGCCTGCTGGCCCTGGTCAACCTGGCGCTGCCTCAGGTGGCGCGCATCGTCGAGGAAGCCGGGGTCGGCAGCCACGGCGCCACCCTAGCGCGCCTGCTCGACTTCCTGGAGGCGATCGCGCGCCGCTCGGCCTACCTGTCGCTGCTGACCGAATACCCGCACACGCTGGAACGCGTGATCCGCATGATGCATGCCAGCGGCTGGGCCGCCACCTTCCTGACCCTGCACCCGATCCTGCTCGACGAACTGCTGGACGACCGCGGCGGCATCGACGAGCCGGCCCATCTGGCCGCCAGCCTCGACGCGAAACTCGGGGAAGCCGCAGGCGACACCGAGCGCCAGCTCGACATCCTGCGCGAGACCCACCACGCCCAGCTGTTCCGGCTGCTGGCGCTCGACCTCGCGGGCGAGCTGTCGGTCGAGCGCCTGGCCGACCACCTGTCGGCGCTGGCCGACGTCGTCGTCGCCGCTACCGTGCGCTGGGCCTGGCGCACGGTGGCTACCCGCCACATCGAGGAGCCGCGCTTCGCCGTCATCGCCTACGGCAAGCTGGGCGGCAAGGAGCTCGGCTACGTGTCCGACCTCGACGTCATTTTCCTGTTCGACGACGAGGACGACATGGCGCCGTCGAACTACGCGAAGCTGGGGCAGCGCTTCATTACCTGGATGACGGCGCATACGCCGGCCGGGATCCTGTTCGACATCGATACCGCCCTGCGCCCGGACGGCGCCAGCGGCATGCTGGTGAGTTCCCTGTCCGCCTTCGAGCGCTACCAGCACAACGCGGCCTGGGTCTGGGAACACCAGGCGCTCACGCGCGCCCGCTTCTGCGCAGGCGACGCCGCCATCGGCGCGCGCTTCGAGGCGATCCGGGAAAGCGTGTTGCGGCGCGACCGCAGCGCGCAAGCCGAAGAACTCAAGGCCGAAGTCGTCAAGATGCGCAAGCGCATGCACGACGCCTATCCCAACCGCACCGACCTGTTCGATTTGAAGCAGGACAGCGGCGGCATGATCGACATCGAGTTCATCGTCCAGTACCTGGTGCTGCGTTATTCGGCGGTCCATCCGCAGCTCACGGCGAACGCCGGCAACATCGCGCTGCTGCATCGCAGCGCGGAGCTCGGCCTGGTCGACAAGGCGCTTGCGGTCGCCGCGGCCGATGCCTACCGCGCCATGCGCAAGCTGCAGCACCAGTTGCGGCTGCAAGGCCGCGAAGCCCGCCTGGCGCTCGCGCTGGTCGAGAAACACAGCGCCAACGTGCGCGCGCTGTGGGACAGCATTTTCGGCTAAGTATCAAATAAGCATCAACGGCGGTCCATCCGCGTTTCCGCCCGATTCCAGCCGGGCTGCACTTTTTATTGCTGCAATGCACCACTTCGGTGCACCCTCTCCCTATGACAATGCGCCGCCGCCCTGCTTTCATGCAGGGCGGGCAAGCGTTCGCGCCTGTATTTATGTATGCACAAAAACCAGTAAAAGAAAAACAAAATTTTTGGCCGTCTTTGTTGTGTTGCTTTTAAGACGATTTTTGGCACCGCCTGTTGACATTGATCAACTGAAAGTGTTCCATACGCAAGTCTTGTCGACAATAAATACGAGTCTCGACCGGGCGCCAGCGATGGTTTCCTGTCTGCTTGTCCGAAGTCACAAGCCGATACAGCTGCATACGAAACACCCAAAAATTATTTTTTCGGAGAGTCCATGTATCAACGTACCAAAATCGCGGTTGCCGTCACCCTGGCAGTCAGCGCGATGTCCGCCTTTGCACAAACCGCTACCACCACCGACGCGCCACTGCAGCGCGTGGAAGTGACCGGTTCCCGTATTCGTGCCGTCGACCTGGCCACCGCTCAGCCGATCCAGATCATGAGCCAGGAACAGATTCAGAAAAGCGGCCTGGTGACGGTCGGCGACATCCTGAACACGCTGTCCTCGGCTGGTAGCCCGGACTTCTCGCGTGGCGCGGTGCTGACCTCGAACCGCGAGATGGGCGGCCAGTTCCTGAACCTGCGCAACCTCGGTTCGAACCGCCTGCTGGTGCTGGTGGACGGCAAGCGCTGGAGCCAGTCGGTTGACGGCTTCACCGACATGTCGACCATTCCGTCGTCGATGATCGAACGCATGGAAATCCTGAAAGACGGCGCATCGGCCATTTACGGCTCGGACGCGATCGCAGGCGTGGTCAACATCATCCTGAAAAAGCAGATGGAAGGCGGCCAGTTCAGCGGCTACGTCGGCCAGAACAAAGAAGGCGACGGCAAGACCGAAGACTGGGCACTGTCGTACGGCATCGCCGGTGACAAGGGCTCCCTGATGTTCGGCCTGTCGCACGCCGAGCAGGGCACCGTGTGGGCACGCGATCGCGCGCTGACCCGCTTCCAGTACGGCCCGAACCACTTCGACGCAGGTCTCGGCGGCGGTCCATGGGGCCGTATCACGGCAGTGGGCCCAGCCGGCAACTCGGTCGCCGGCACCGTCGGCAACCGCGTGATCAACCACACCGGCACCTATGACGGCGTGGGCACCAGCCAGGATTCGCGCAATTCGGCGAACTACCACGCGTTCAGCAACGCCATCAACGAAGACAAGTACAACTCGACCAAGGACATGATGCTCCAGGCGCCGAGCCGCCTGACCTCGATCTTCACCAAAGGCACGCTGAACCTGCCGATGGACATGCGCTTCACCACGACCGCGATGTTCGCCCAGCGCGGCTCGAAGACCCAGGTCGCCGGCTACCCGCTGAACAGCCTCTCGCAGGTCGCCAACCCGGTCTACATCAGCCGCGACAGCTACTACAACCCGTACGGCAACCAGGGCGTCGGCATCGCCGCCGGCACCGGCCAGGACCTGTTCTTTGCCCGCCGCGTGATCGAAAACCCGCGCGTCACCAAGAACAAGAACCGCACCCTGCACATCGACGCCGCCCTTGAAGGCAGCCTGAACCTGGGCGCGAGCGCCTGGGACTGGAGCGTTGGCTACAACCACAGCTCGGTCAGCGGCAGCACCGCCAGCACCGGCAACGTCAACCTGGTCAACCTGAAGAAGGCCCTGGGCCCATCCTTCGTCGGCGCCGACGGCGTCGTGCGTTGCGGCACCAGCATGGCTGCGATCGTTCCAGGCTGCGTGCCGTTCAACATCCTGGGCGGCCCATCGGCATCGACCCCGGAAGCGCTGGCTTACATCAACCACAAGGGCGGCGGCTCCTACGCCAGCACCGTCAACAGCGCTACCGCCGACCTGAGCGGCGAGATCTTCCAGCTGCCGGCAGGCGGCCTGGGCCTGGCAGTCGGCGTTGAACGCCGCGAAGTGCGCGGTTCGGACAATCCTGACTCGCTCGAGCAGCTGGCACTGACGACTAACCTGGCAGGTTTCAGCACGATCGGCAAGTACAGCGTCAAGGAGGCGTATGCCGAATTGAACGTTCCGCTGCTCAAGGGCGTGCCGTTCGCGCAAAGCCTGAACCTGAACCTGGCCTCGCGCTATTCGGACTACAGCAACTTCGGCGACACCACCAACAGCAAGGCCAGCATCACCTGGAAGCCGATCAACGACCTGCTGGTACGCGGCACCGTGGCGGAAGGCTTCCGTGCTCCGGCCCTGGGCGACACCTTCGGCGGCGGCTCGCAGTCGTTCGACAGCTACCTGGACCTGTGCGACAGCCTCTACGGCCGTGCTTCGCGCGATGCGACGGTGGCAGCGCGCTGCGCAGCCGACGGCGTGCCTGCCGGCTTCCGCCAGCGTAACCAGGCAGGCGCAGCCGTGCCTGCCAGCGGCGCCCAGACCCCTGTGGCCTTCAATACCGGCGTCGGCAATAACAGCCTGACCCCGGAAACGGCGACCACCCGCACCGCCGGCTTCGTGTACAACCCGTCGTTCGTCAACGGCCTGACCGTCGCGATGGACTACTTCGACATCGAAGTCAAGAACCGCGTGTCGGACATCAGCGTGAGCTATACCCTGAACCAGTGCTACGTGGAAAACGTGCAAGAGTTCTGCAACAACTTCTCGCGTGATGTCACCGGTCAGATCACCCAGCTGAACCGTGGCAACAAGAACATGGGCTCGCTGTCGACCAAGGGTATCGACCTGGAAGTCAACTACCGCCTGCCGCGCATGGCCTACGGCCAGTTCGCAGTGCGTAGCCAGACCACCTACGTCGACGAATACCTGCTGCAGAGCACGAACGTCTCGGAAAAGCTGAACTACGCAGGCGACTACGCAATCTACCGCGTGAAGTCGAACGCCAGCCTGGACTGGGCGCTGGGTAACTGGTCCGCCACCCTGGGTGCGCGTTACTTCAGCCCGATCAAGACTTCGTGCTGGACTGCCACCGTCGAGTGCAACAACCCAGAAGGCCAGAGCAACAGCTACGACGGCTACAACCTGCTCGGTTCGCAGGTCTACACCGACCTGAGCGTTGGCTACAAGACCCCATGGAATGGCAAGATCATGGTTGGCGTCAACAACATCCTGGGCAAGAAGCCACGTTCGAACTACGACGCCGGTTCGTCGGCAGCCGCAGTCGACACCGACGTGCCGCTGGACCGCTTCGTCTGGGTCCGTTACAACCAGTCGTTCTAAGCAACGCCTGCACGGCCCGCTCACGCGGGCTGTCACAAGAATGCCCGCTCGCGCGGGCATTTTTTTTGCCTTTTTCCCGCCCCCACTCCCCGCCCCACGCCCCCCTTTTCTCCGTCTTTTCTGCGCCGCAATGGCCATCGCGCCGGAGATTTAACAGTCATGCAGTCCGCGTAAATACCAAATATTCGCCTTTAAAGCACCGGAGCCGAATCGTCAAGGGCGATTCGCAATATTATCCGCCTGTAAATACGCCTCGTTGCAACAATTCCGAAATATTATGTGGTTTGATTGACAGTAACATTCCCCAGATGCTTCTATTGCCGTCTTGGAAGCCAACGAACAATTAAATCAAGTCCCTCGGCTTCCGGACAGTCGCCCCGCGCGACCTTTTCTGTAGCGGCATGCTGCTCCCGGCATGGCCGCGCTTCATTAGGAGTTTTGCAATATGATGGAAACAATCTTGTCCCGGTCGGTCCGTGCGATCTGCCTGGGCGGCATGGCCCTCGGCATGCAAGCCGCATACGCGCAGGAAGCTGCACCGACCATGCAACGCGTCGAAGTCACCGGCTCGCGCATTCGCCAGGTCGACCTGGAAACGGCCCAGCCCGTCCAGGTGATGAACCAGGAACAGATCCAGAAGACCGGCCTCGTCACCGTCGGCGACATCCTGAACAACCTGTCGTCGGCCGGCGCGCCTGACTTCAGCCGCAGCGGCTCGCTGACCTCGAACGCGGAAGCCGGCGGCCAGTACGTCAGCCTGCGCAACCTCGGCTCGAACCGCCTGCTGGTGCTGGTGGACGGCAAGCGCTGGACCCAGACCGCGGCCGGCTTCACCGACCTGTCGACCATCCCGTCGGCCATGATCGAGCGCCTGGAAATCCTGAAGGACGGCGCTTCGTCGATCTACGGTTCGGACGCGATCGCCGGCGTGGTCAACATCATCCTGAAGAAGAACCTGGAAGGCGGCCAGCTGTCGCTGTACACGGGCCAGAACCAGGAAGGCGACGGCAAGAACAAGGACTTCTCGCTGACCTACGGCGCGACCGGCGAGAACTCCTCGCTGATGTTCGGCCTGTCGCACACCGAGCAGGGCATCGTCCGCACCGGTACCCGCGACATCACCAAGTTCAGCTACGGTCCGGACCACCCGTTCGACGGCCTGGGCGCCGCACCATGGGGCCGCATCACCCCGGTCAGCGCTTCCGGCGGCTCGAACACCACCGCGGCCAATGGCGGCTTCAACCGCATGCTGAACCACACCGGCACCTATGACGGCGTCGGCATCGGCGCCAACTCGCGCGACCAGAACAGCTACCACACTTACGCCGGCGCGAAGGAAGACAAGTACAATTCGAGCCAGGACATGGACCTGCTCTCGCCGAACAAGCTCGACACGCTGTTCGTCAAGGGCGAGATCACCCTGCCGCGCGACATGCGCCTGACCTCGACCGCGATGTACTCGCAGCGCCAGTCGACCCGCACCATCGCCGGCTACCCGCTGCAGTCGACCTCGCAGGCCAACTACCCGGTCTACATCAGCAAGGACAGCTACTACAACCCGTACGGTAACCAGGGCATCGGTATCGCCCCGGGCGCCGGCCAGGACCTGTTCTTCGCCCGCCGCACCATCGAGCTGCCGCGCGTGACCGACAACGAGAACCGCACCCTGCACATCGATGCGGCGCTGCAAGGCGATATCTCGGTCCGCGGCCTGCCGTGGAACTGGAGCGTCAGCTACAACCACAACAAGGTTTCGGGCACCCAGTCCGACACCGGCAACATCAACCTGCTGGCGCTGAAGCAGGCCCTCGGCCCATCGTTCATGAACGCTTCGGGCGTCGTGCAGTGCGGCACCCCGGGCGCGCCGATCGGCCTGGCCTCGTGCAAGCCATTCGACATCCTGGGCGGCCCATCGGCCTCGACCCCGGAAGCGCTGGCCTTCGTCAACACCATGGGCACCAAGACCTACGGTTCGACCATCAACAGCGCCAACGCCGACATCGCCGGCGAACTGTTCCAGCTGCCTGCCGGCGCCCTGGGCCTGGCGGTCGGTATCGAACACCGCGAAGTCAAGGGTTACGACATTCCTGACCAGTTCTCGCAGTCGGGCTACTCGACCAACCTGTCGGGCCAGGCAACGATCGGCCGCTACAGCGTGCGCGAAGCGTACGCCGAGCTGAACGTTCCAGTGCTGAAGAACAAGCCGTTCGCTGAACTGCTGAGCTTCAACCTGGCGACCCGCCACTCCGACTACAGCAACTTCGGCGTGACCAACAACAGCAAGGCCAGCTTCATGTGGAAGCCGGTCAAGGACGTGCTGTTCCGCGGCACCTGGGCTGAAGGCTTCCGTGCTCCGACCGTGGACGACGTCTCCGGCGGCGGCTCGCAGTCGTTCGACACCTTCCTGGACCCGTGCGACACGCAGTTCGGCGAAGCATCGCGTGACCCGGCAGTCCTGGCACGCTGCGTCGCTGCCGGCACCAGCGCCACCTACCGCCAGCTGCAGCAGGCAGGCACCCCGATCACCGGCACCACCGGCACCCAAGGCCTGGTGGCGTTCAACTCGGGCGCCGGCAACCAGTTCCTGACCCCGGAAACTGCCGTCACCAAGACCGCCGGCCTGGTGTACAGCCCGTCGTTCGTGCCTGGCTTCACCGTTGGCCTGGATTGGTACAACATCGCCATCAAGAACCGCATCACCGCAATCGGTGCGACCTATGTGGCGAACCAGTGCTACATCTCGGGCAACCCGAACTTCTGCAGCGCGATCCGTCGTGACGCGGCCACCGGCCAGATCAGCCAGCTGTCGCGCGGCAATGCCAACCTGGGCGAAGTGGAAACCGAAGGCCTGGACCTGGCACTGAACTACCGCCTGCCGCGTACTGCGTACGGCCAGTTCAGCCTGCGCAGCGAAACCTCGTACACCGACAGCTTCCGCACCCGCAGCAGCGCGGACCAGGAGTGGAGCGAATACGCCGGCGAGTACTTCTACAACCGCGTGAAGTCGAACAACTCGATCGACTGGTCGCTGGGCAACTGGAGCGCCAACTGGGGCTTCCGTTACTACAGCCCGGTCAAGGACCTGTGCTGGGATACCGACGTCGAGTGCAACATGCCTAACGCCGAAACCACCTTCGGCACCGGCGCCAACAAGCTCGGTTCGGTCACCATCCATGACATGAGCGTCGGCTACAAGACCTCGTGGAACGGCCGCATCCTGGTCGGCGTGAACAACGTCTTCAACAAAGAGCCGCGCATCGTGTACAGCACGCAAGCATCGGCTTCGTCGGTTGACGCAGACATGCCGCTGGACCGCTTCTTCTACGTGCGTTACAACCAGTCGTTCTAATGGCAGGGGGTCGCAAGCCCCTTTCCTGAAGAGCTGACCGAATGCCCGCCGGGTTTGCCCGGCGGGCATTTTTTTTCCGCCGCTGCGGTATCATGGCGGATTGCGCGGCAAATCCGCGGCTATCCAAGAACGAACAATGGCAATCAAACTCAAGAACGACAAGGACATCGCGAAAATGCGCGTCGCCGGCCGCATGGCCGCCGAGGTACTGGAGATGATCAAGGAGTACGTCGTTCCCGGCGTCTCCACCGAAGAACTCGACCGCCGCTGCAACGAATACATCCGCAAGGTGCAGAAAGCCACGCCGGCCAACGTCGGCTACCACGGCTTCCCGAAGACCCTGTGCACCTCGGTCAACGGCGTGGTCTGCCACGGCATCCCGAGCGAGAAGGACATCCTCAGGGACGGCGACATCGTCAACATCGACGTCACCGTCATCAAGGACGGCTGGCACGGCGACACCAGCCGCATGTACTACGCGGGCACGCCGAGCGCGGAGGCGAAGCGCCTGGTCGACACCACCTACGAATGCATGATGGCGGGCATCCGCGCGGTGCGCCCCGGCGCGCGCCTGGGCGACGTCGGCCACGCGATCCAGAAGCTGGCCGAAGGCGCCGGCTTCTCGGTGGTGCGCGACTACTGCGGCCACGGCATCGGCCGCGTCTACCACGAAGATCCGCAGGTGCTGCACTACGGGCGCCCAAACACCGGCCTGCTGCTCAAGGAAGGCATGACCTTCACCGTCGAGCCGATGATCAACGCCGGCGACGACGAAGTGGCCCAGCTCGACGACGGCTGGACGGTCGTCACGCGCGACGGTTCGCTGTCGGCCCAGTGGGAACACATGATCGCCGTGACGTCCAACGGCTTCGAGATCCTGACGCCGTGGCCGACACCCTAGCCCTTTGCAATCAGCAGAAACCCGCCACGCAGGCGGGTTTTTTTTCGTCCGAAGGTGCGATCGAGCCTTCCGGACCGCGGTGGACCCGGCGCTCCATCCGGTTGCGCCTGACATCCATTGCCTTGCAAAGCGCCAAAGGCACAGTAAAGGCCCAAGATTTATTTTTTGAACAATTTTGCAACACAATTAAAAGTAATGATTGTTGGTAATTGACATAATGTAAGTCTCGATGTTTCCATTAGAAATGGTCATGACAAAGCCGACTACACGTTTTGCGTGTTGAGTCTTTGATTTGACTAAAACAGTGTTGCTTTCAACGTTGAAATTCTTCTGAGGAGTGCTTCACCATGATGGAAACTATCTTGTCCCGGTCGATCCGTGCGATCTGCCTGAGTGGCCTGGCCGTGAGCATGGGCACCGCGTACGCACAAGAGATGCAGACGCAGGGCGGGCAAAACCAAAGCGGTGCTGCCCAGCAGCAGGCCGCCGCGGCAGCCGAAGGCCAGACGCCGGTCATGCAGCGTGTCGAGGTGACCGGTTCGCGTATCGCTTCGCCGAACGCCGATTCGCCGTCGCCGCTGCAGGTGCTGTCGGCCGCCGACATCGCCGCATCGGGCGCCGCCAACCTGCAACAGGTGCTGCTGGATAACCCGACCATGGGTTCGCCGGCGATCAGCCGTACCAACTCCGCTTTCCAGACCGCCAGCGTGGGTGTCGCCACCGTCGACCTGCGTAACCTGGGCACCTCGCGTACCCTGGTGCTGGTCAACGGCCGCCGTTTCGTTTCCGGTATCCCGGGCGACTCCGCAGTCGACCTGAACTCCATCCCGACCGACTTCATCGAGCGCGTCGAACTCCTGACCGGCGGCTCCTCGGCAGCCTACGGTTCCGACGCCGTGGCTGGCGTGGTCAACATCATCACCAAGAAAAACTTCAACGGCGTGATGCTGGACGCCCAGATGGGCGAGAGCTCCGAGGGCGACGACAAGAAGCGCAAGTTCTCGGCGACCTTCGGCACCAGCAACGACAACGGCTTCCTGATGGGCCACCTGGGCTACTCGCGCGAAGGCCAGGTATGGTCGCGCGACCGTGAGCGTTCGGCTGTCGACCAGAACGCGACCTTCTCCGAGGACGTTGGCGGCGCCTATCCATTCAGGGTCGACCGTCCTTTCTACTCCAGCTTCGCGCCGCAGGGCCGTTTCTTCCATGACACGGGTAGCTACACCTACGACCGGAACGGCAACGTCATTCCATGGAACACGAACGGCACCAATGGCGGCCAGGCCACCGGCTTCAACCGTAACGAGTTCCGTTCGATCGCCGTGCCGGTCGAGCGCTACCTGTTCGCCACCAATGGCGAACTCAATATCAACGAGAAGACCCGCGTCTTCATGGAAGGCACGTACGCCTCGTCCAATGTTTCCACGACCATCGAACCGTTCGCACTGGGCGCGGAAGACATCTTCCCGTCGACCGGCGGCCAGGTGCCGGCCGGTTCCCTGGTCAACGGCACCCTCGTCAGGAACCCGCTGGTGCCGCAGTACCTGTACGACCGCATCAGCGACAACGATGGCGACGGCATCCCCGACTATTACTTCACCCGCCGCCTGTCGGAAGTGGGCACCCGCGGCAGCACCGCGGACCGCGACACCTTCCGCTTCGTGACCGGCGTCAAGGGCGAGTTCGACGCCTGGAAGACCTGGGACTATGAAGTCTACGGCGGTTATGGCCAGACCAAGGAAGCCCAGGAGTCGACCGGCCAGGTCAACGTCCTGAACTTCGCCCAGGCACTGCAGGCGATCCCGGGCGCCAACGGCGGCGCCCCGATTTGCGCCAGTGCCGATGCGCGCGCACAGGGTTGCGTGCCGATCAACGTCTTCGGTTTCGGCACCATCTCGCCGCAAGCGCTGCAGTACGTGACCGCGCCGGGCTCGCTGCTGACCCGCACCACCCAGAAATACGTGGGCGGCCAGATCAACGGCGAGGTCTGGGACCTGCCGGCCGGCCCGCTGGGCGTGGCAGCAGGCTTCGAATGGCGCAAGGAATTCTCGAGCGCCGTGCCGGACGCCCTGACCCAGGCCGGCCTGAACGCCGGCAACGCGACGCCGCCGACCGCGGGTGAATTCAGCGTCAGGGAGGTCTTCCTCGAAACCCGCGTGCCGCTGCTGAAGGACATGGCGTTTGTCAAGGAACTGAACTTCCTGGGCGCCTTCCGCCGCGGCGATTACTCGTCGGTGGGCGGCGCCAACAGCTGGAACGCCGGCGTCGAGTGGACCGTCGTCAACGACGTCAAGCTGCGCGGCACCCGTTCGCTGTCGACCCGCGCGCCGAACATCAACGAGCTGTTCCAGGCGCCGAGCCAGGACTTCCCATCCGGCCTGAACGACCCTTGCCTGGGCGTGACCGCGACCTCGAGCGGCCCGTACGCCGCGCTGTGCCGCGCCGCCCCTGGCGTGGCGGCGAACATCGCCGCCAACGGCGCGTTTACCCTGAACCAGTCCGACATCCAGGGCGTCAGCGGTTTCAACCGCGGCAACCCGGAGCTGGAGGCGGAGAAAGGCCGTTCGACCACCTTCGGCGTGGTCTGGACCCCGCGTTCGATCGATGTGCTCAAGCGCTTCACCTTCACGGCCGACTACTTCAACATCGAGATCGCCGACGCCATCCTGAGCACCCCGCGCCAGTACGCACTGGAAAGCTGCTACAGCGGCTCGAACCCGGCACTGTGCGCGTTCATCACCCGCCGTCCGGCCGCCGTCGGCGCCAACAGCGCCGGCTCGCTGGACCTGGTCGACACCGCCGTGTCGAACACCGGTGGCTTCACGACCGAAGGTATTGACCTGACCGCGGCCTGGAACGACCGCGTCGGCCCGGGCCGCCTGTCGACCAAGCTGGCCTATACCTACGTCAAGGAAGGGTTCGTCATCCCGCTGCCGGGTGCCGAGAAGGATCCGTTCGCAGGCGAGATCGGCGCGCCGAAGAACAAGGCACTGTTCGATATCGGCTACAAGTGGAATGACGTCAGCGTCAGCGCGACCATGACCTACATCGGCCGCTCGGCACTGGACGACCAGTTCCTCGGCGCCGGCAACACGGTCAAGTTCGCTTCGCGTACCTACACCGACCTGCAGGCGTCCTACCAGATCAGGAAAGGTACCGAGCTGTACTTCGGTCTGAACAACGCGTTCGACACCCAGCCTCCGGCGATCATCTCCGGCCTGCCGGGCAGCGACACCGGTGCCGAAACCGATGCCGGCACCTACGATCCGATCGGCCGCCGCTGGTACGCAGGTATCCGCGTCAAGCTCTGATCCTTCCCTTCCGGGAACTGGAAACGCCGGGTTCGCCCGGCGTTTTTTTTACCGGACGTTCAACGACTTCAATATCCTGACGCCCTGGCCGAAGGGCTGAGCAGCCGGATCAGAAAAAAGAAAAGCCCCCGGTTTGCACCGGCGGGCTTTTTTGTACTTGCCCTGCCCGGCGAGCCGGGCGGGCCAGACAGCCTACCTGTTAGAACGTGTAACGCGCGCTCAGGTTGAAGTAACGGCCGTACGGGTTATGCAGCGACTCGCTGTAGCCGGTGGCGCCGTACAGTGGATCGTACGGTGCCGGCTTGTCGAACAGGTTCTGCACGTTCACGCGCATCTGCCAGTTCTTGAAGCCCGAGTAGGTGTAGCCCAGGCCGACGGTGACCCATTCCTTCACGGCGCACTGCGGGTAGTAGCTCTCGTACAGCGGGTTCGACGTGTTGCGGTCCGGCGCGGCGTCGGTCGGCTGCTTGGTGCCGAAGGCGCAGAACGGTTGCGCGTAGGTCTTGGTGTTGTCGTAGCGGCGCAGCAGCGAGACCGGACCGACGTAGTTCAGCGACAGGTTCAGCGCGTGGTCGGCGCGGGTCCAGGTGGTCGAGATGCTGGTCTTCCAGCGCGGCATCGGGTCGCCGGTGCTGATGTGCCAGTCGCTGTAGTACGGGTAGGTACCGGCCAGGTTGTGCATCGTGTCGCCTGCTTTTTCCTGGATCTTGTACGTATCGACGTAGGTCGAACGCAGCGTGCTCGACAGCGAACCCATCTCGCCCAGCTTGTTGCGCAGGCGCAGTTCGATGTCGGCGCCGGAGAGCTTGGTCTTGCCCTGGTTCTGCCATGGCGTGGCGACCATCAGCAGCGGGCCGGTGCCCGGGATCGGCTGGCCGTTGGCGCCGACCAGGAAGCTGCCCGGGTTCGTGTCGCGCGTGATCAGCTGCGGGAACTGGTCTTCGTTCTTCAGTGCATCGCTCGAGGAGCCGAGGACGATCTCGTTGCTGCGCACGATGCTGAACAAGTCAACCGTCGCGTCGAAGTAGCTGGTCGGCGAGAAGATGAAGCCGATGTTCTTGCTCTTCGATTCTTCCGGCTTCAGGTCAGGGTTGAAGCCGCCGGTACCGGCAATGCTGCGCGAGCAATCCTGGGTGGTGCCGCCGCCTGGCAGCGGGGTCGTGCGGTCAGGCGAGCAACGCTTCGGGTCGAACACGCCGCTCAGGAAGTACTGGGCGCCGCCCGACACGACCTGGCTCAGCGACGGCGCGCGGAAGCCTTCGGCGTAGGTGCCGCGGACTGCGAACTTGTCGTTGATGGTCCACTTGCCGCCGACCTTCGGTACGAAGTTGGTCTTCAGGCCAGGGTACTTGTCGACGCGGCCGGCGAAGTCGAACTCGAGGTTCTTCAGGACCGGGGTGCGCATCTCGACGAAGGCCGACTTGATGGTGCGGCTGCTGTCGAGGATGGTGTTGGCCAGGCCGTAGATCTGGCCGGTGGCGACCAGCGGATCCGGGTTCAGGCCGATGGTTTCACGGCGCACTTCGCCGCCGAATGCCAGGCCGATCTTGCCACCGCGCAGGTTGCCGAATTCGGTCGATGCCTTGGCATCCCACTGGGCGATTTCCGAGCTGTTTTCGGTGAAGACGTCATGGCCGATGTTCGGGTCGGCGTTCAGCTGGGCCAGCGAACGGTTCTGGGTCATCAGCGTGCGCAGGACCGGCAGGAACAGGCGGCCGTACGAAGTCTCTTCGCGGTCGGCGCGGTTCCACAGGACCGTGCTTTCCCATTCCAGGCCGAAGTTGGTGCCGCGCAGGCCGGCCAGGGCGCGCGTGCCTTCGTTGATCGTGCTCGAGCCGCCGCGCAGGCTGGTGAAGCGGTAGTTGACCGACGAGCGGGTGTTGGTGAACGGGTTGTCCGGGTGGCCGATCGGCAGGATCGCCTGGAACGGGGCGCCGACGCCGGAACCGGTGAAGTTGGTGACGCTGGTGGTGCCGATGGTGATCGGTGCGCCGGTGTAGTCGCGCTGGGCGCGCGAGTAGCCGACGTCCATGAAGGCGACCACGTTCTGGCCCAGCTTCAGTTCGCCATGGCTCATCACGTTCAGGTCGCGGCCGTAGCCCTGCGCTTCCAGGAACTGGTCGGCGTTGTAGTTACAGAAGGTGCGGCCGATCAGGGTGCTGGTCGACAGCAGGCCGTCGGCCGTGCTGCCGGTGATCTGCTCGCTGGCCGGGCAGCCCAGGTTGAACTGCATGTTGGTCGGGCCGGTCGCCTGGGTCACGCCGAAGTTGTTGCTAGGAGGGCTGGAGCGGGTTTCGCGGAAGTAGATCGGGTACTGCGAGACCGAGCTCGAGTAGTTCGACTTGAAACGGCCGTTCATGACCTGCAGCTGCTCGTACTTGACGTCCTTGGCGTCGCGGCGGGCGGTGCGGTCGCGCTGGTTCAGGTCGGCGGTGATCATGAAGGAGTAGCCGTCGCTCTCCAGGTTGCCCTTGCCCCAGATGCCGTTGACGCCCTTCTTGGCGAACTCACCGTCGTCGTTGGCGCCGTAGCGCGCGGCGATCTCGGCGCCTTCGTAGCTGGTCTTGAGGATGAAGTTGATGACGCCGGCGATCGCGTCGGACCCGTACACGGCCGATGCGCCGTCCTGCAGCACTTCGACGCGCTCGATGGCCGAGACCGGGATGCTGTTCAGGTCGTAGAGGACGGAATTGCCGCTGTTCGGGTCGGCGTAAGGCGCCGGGGTCACGCGGCGGCCGTTCAGCAGCACCAGGGTCGAGGACGAGCCCAGGCCGCGCAGCGACGCGGTGGCGGCGCCCTTGGCGAAGCCGCTGCCGCTGCCGAAGTCCTGGTTGCTGTCCGAGCCCATCGACGGCACGAACTTCATCAGGTCGGAAACGGTGGTGGCACCCGTGTTGCGGATGTCCTGGGCATTCATCACGCTCAGCGGCGAAGTGCCTTCGTTTTCGGTGCGCTTCAGGTTCGAGCCCGTGACGCGCACGACTTGCATCGCCGGTTCGGCGGTGGTCGCAGCGGCGTTTTGCGCCGAAGCGGTGTGCGCAGCGGCGAGTGCCATGGATACGGCGATGACGCTTTGCTTCAATACGAGTTGCTTGTTCAAAGTTTCCGTCCCTACAGTTGTTATTGATCTGACATAAGTTTCATATGCATCTCATGCATACAAAACCATACTGCCGGAGACTTTCTGTAGAGAAAACAACTTTTGTTTGTTTACGCCGAGATTTGTCATTCTTGTTGCAGAATTTCAACGAATGTAAGGAAATTCCTGCGTTTGTTTTGCAATGGGTCAAAAAAAACACCCCGAAGGGTGTTTTTTGCTGCATCGCAGCAGATTGTTGCGCGTAACCGAGTGCGTGTTCAAGCATGCACTCGCGCAGGCTTGCAGCCGCGGCCCCCTCAGGTCACAGGGAAACCTGTGCCGTTCCATGCATTCACGTAGAGAACCTGATCGGTCCCGGTCACGAAAACCTGGATCTGCTTGTCCTTTCCGAACACGGCTGGAGCGACCGTGGATTTCACGCCATAGCCCTTTGCCCGCCCGGGCAAGACAAACCATGTGTTGTCGCTTCCCATACCGTTGAACGAGATATCGTTGTCGCTGTTACCGGCGAAAACATACCAGCGCCCGCCAAGGACTGCAGCCTGCGGCGTTGTCGTGCCAATCGCAGTAGTCACTTCGCCGCTACGGTCCGGAGCGACGAAGGGCACCTTCGTCCAGCCGGCGTTCCAGTCCGCGCCGCGATGGCGCAGGAAAAACGAACTCGCTTCGCCAAACCCCTTTACCAGCACGCACAGCCCGTCAGCCACCACGGCCGCAGGCGCCTGGTCCGTGATTCCCGCCCCCGGCAGCAGCTGCCAGGCCTTGAACTTCTTCGCGTCGTGGATTTCCAGTACATCATCCGGAATGTTGTCCGGTACGGACCCGCCTGCGGGTCCTCGCGGCCGCGGCGGAGGGGCTACGTCGATCGAGTTATAGAAGATTTCGTTGTTGAGACCGCGGCAAAAAATGCTCAGCCGGCCACCCAGGAAGCCACCCGCGTCGTGGAACGCGGCAGCGGGCGCGGAATTCGCGCTCCCGCGACCGCCAACCTCGCTCCACTCTGCCCACGCGTCGTTTTCGTAATAGGTCAGGTAGAGGCGATCGTCCGTCTGGCCTTTCACGACCAGCCACAGTTTCGACGGCGAACTGGCGACAGCCGGCGCCGCCTCGGTGCGGCCGCCGCCGGGGACCTCCTGCCAGCCTTCCCAGTGGATTGCGTCCGAGGATTTGTTCAGGTAGATCCTGGCGTCCGTGCCTTTCACGAACACATGGAATTTGTTCTTGAAAAACGTGACGGCCGGGGAAGTATCGGTTTCGATACCGGGAATGGGAAGCCATCCGCTCCATCCGCTACGGTACACGTCGAAGCTCACCTTGTAGTCGGAGTTGGAACCACAACCGGCAGGCGTGTCGGTTCCGGGATAATGGCGCGTTTCGCTCCATCCGCTCTTTGTTCGCGCAAGCAATTGCGCACCGGTCAAAGATAACTGGTCGAGCGCGACCATGCCGTCGCAGTCGGCCGTCAGCAGCGGCAGCAGCACCTTTGTCGTCAGCGTGATGACGGCGGCGGCGCCGGCGGCCCACAGGTTCCCGGTCGCCGCTGCGGTCTCCCACAGCTTTTTCGCGAGCTGGTCCGCTATCTCGACCATGCCTTTTTGAACTGCGGACGGATCGCTGTGCCCGGCATTCACGATCTGGTAGTTGAAGGAGATTTTGACGCCGTCGTCCTCGATGGGCAGCGGGCCGATGATGGCGCCCACGTCGTAATCCCCTTCCCTGACATCGCCCATCGAGGCAAAGAACGGAGGAAAGGACCGGTCCCCGACCGTCACGCTGGACAGGAAGTAGTTGGCATCCTCGTCGAGCGAGCGCGTGTTATCGATGCGAACGTTTCGTACAGCGAAGTAATAACCTGTGAGCATGATGCACCTCCTCCAGGGCTTTCCTGCGGTTTAAAGCCGTTCAGTCGTATGCCGTTCCGGATAAAGACTTTGATCCCCACCCGCACCCTCGGTTCGATCGCGGCAGCCCAAGGCGAACTCTGGCGCCGCAAGCAAAAAAAACGCCCCGAAGGGCGTTTTTTTGCAGCCGTGTTTCAAGCCACGGCGACGGGAAGCGATTACTTCGCGTTCATCAGCGCGACGGTGGTGTCGAGCATGCGGTTCGAGAAGCCCCACTCGTTGTCGTACCACGACGAGACCTTCACCAGGCGGCCCGAGACTTTCGTCAGGGTGGCGTCGAAGTTCGACGATGCCGGGTTGTGGTTGAAGTCGACCGAGACCAGCGGATCGGTGTTGTAGGTCAGGATGCCGTTGAGGGCGCCTTCCGAAGCCGACTTCATGATCTGGTTGACTTCTTCGACGGTCGTGTCGCGCTTGGCGATGAAGGACAGGTCGACGATCGAGACGTTGATGGTCGGCACGCGGATTGCGAAGCCGTCCAGCTTGCCGTTCAGTTCAGGCAGCACCAGGCCGACCGCGGCGGCGGCGCCGGTCTTGGTCGGGATCATCGACTGGGTGGCCGAACGGGCGCGGCGCAGGTCTTCGTGCATGACGTCGGTCAGCACCTGGTCGTTGGTGTAGGCGTGCACGGTGGTCATCAGGCCGGTTTCCAGGCCGATCGCGTCGTGCAGCGGCTTGACCAGCGGGGCCAGGCAGTTGGTGGTGCAGGAAGCGTTCGAGATGACGGTGTCGGTGCTCTTGAGCACGTCCTGGTTGACGCCGTAGACGATGGTCGCGTCGACGTCCTTGCCGCCCGGTGCCGAGATGATGACCTTCTTGGCGCCGCCCTTCAGGTGGGCCGATGCCTTTTCCTTGGTGGTGAAGAAGCCGGTGCACTCGAGCACCACGTCCACGCCCAGCTCGCCCCATGGGATCTCGGCCGGGTTACGCTGCGCGAACACGCGGATCGGGTCGCCGTTGACGATCATGTTGTCGCCTTCGACCGTCACGGTGCCCGGGAACTTGCCGTGGGCGGTGTCGTAGCGGGTCAGGTGGGCGTTCGACTCAGCGTTGCCGAGGTCGTTGATCGCCACGATCTGGATGTCTTGCTTTTTGCCGCCTTCGTAGAAAGCGCGCAGGATGTTGCGGCCGATACGGCCATAACCGTTGATTGCAACTTTGATCGTCATTGCTTAGCTCCTGATTAGAAAAAAACTTTTTTCAGACCTCGAATAGATGTTCAGCGAAATACGAAACGGGCCGCCCAAGGCGACCCGTTTCAAACATTACGCAGCGATGACTGCTTTCGCCTTGGCCACGACGTTCTCGACGGTAAAGCCGAAGTGCTTGAACAGCACCGGCGCCGGCGCCGATTCGCCGAAGGTGTCGATGCCGACGACCGCGCCTTCCAGGCCGACGTACTTGTACCAGAAATCGGTCACGCCGGCTTCGATGGCCACACGCGGCACGCCGCGGGTCAACACACTCGCTTTGTAGTCCGCACTCTGGCGCTCGAACACGTCGGTCGACGGCATCGAGACCACGCGCGCGGCGATGCCCTCGCCTGCCAGCGCGTCGGCCGCCTTCATGGCCAGCTCGACTTCCGAACCGGTGGCGATCAGGATGACTTTGGCATCGGCGGCGTCGCGCAGCACGTAGCCGCCCTTTGCGACGTTGGCCACGGCGGCGGCATCACGTTCCATGAACGGCAGGTTCTGGCGCGAGAAGATCAGGGTCGACGGGCCGTCGCGGCGCTGGACTGCAGCGCCCCAGGCGACCTGCGATTCGACCGTGTCGCACGGACGCCAGTTGTCCAGGTTCGGGATCAGGCGCAGCGACGAGACGTGCTCGATCGACTGGTGGGTCGGGCCGTCTTCGCCCAGGCCGATCGAGTCGTGGGTAAACACGAACAGCGAACGGATCTTCATCAGGGCGGCCATGCGCAGGGCATTGCGGCTGTAGTCCGAGAAGGTCAGGAAGGTCGCGCCGAAGGGCAGGAAGCCGCCGTGCAGGGCGACGCCGTTCTGGATCGCGGCCATGCCGAATTCGCGCACGCCGTAGTTGATGTGGTTACCGGCGATGCCCGAACGCACGGCGACCGATTCCTTCCAGTTGGTCAGGTTCGAGCCGGTCAGGTCGGCCGAGCCGCCCAGGAATTCCGGCAGTGCCGGGGCCAGCGCCTGGATCGCGTTCTGCGAGGCCTTGCGGGTGGCGATGGTTTCCTTCTTGTCGATGCAGGCCGCGATCGCCGCGTCCAGCACTTCGTTGAAGTTGCCCGGCAGTTCGCCCTTCATGCGGCGCTCGAGTTCGGCGGCCAGCTCAGGGTGACGGGTACGGTATTCGGCGAAGTTCGCGTTCCAGGCGTTTTCCAGTTCCGCGCCGCGTGCTTTTGCGTCCCAGGCTTCGTAGATTTCGCCCGGGATGTCGAACGGGATCGGATCCCAGACCAGGTGCTGGCGCACGGCCGCGATTTCCTTGTCGCCCAGCGGGGCGCCGTGGACTTTATCGCCGCCTTCCAGGTTCGGGGCGCCCTTGCCGATGATGGTCTTGCAGCAGATCAGGGTCGGACGGTCCGACGCCTTGGCCTGCTCGATGGCCGCCGAGACGGCGCCGACGTTGTGGCCGTCGACCTTGGCGATCACGTTCCAGCCATAGGCTTCGAAGCGCTTCTGGGTGTCGTCGGTGAACCAGCCTTCGACCTTGCCGTCGATGGAGATGCCGTTGTCGTCGTACAGCCAGATCAGCTTGTTCAGGCGCAGGGTGCCGGCCAGCGAGGCGACCTCATGCGAGATGCCTTCCATCAGGCAGCCGTCGCCCAGGAAGGCGTAGGTGTAGTGGTCCACCACCTCGAAGCCCGGACGGTTGAATTCATAGCTCAGCAGCCACTCGGCGAGCGCCATGCCGACCGAATTGGCGATGCCCTGGCCCAGCGGGCCGGTGGTCGTTTCCACGCCCGGCGTGATGTGCACTTCCGGGTGGCCCGGGGTCTTCGAGTGCAGCTGGCGGAAGTCGCGGATGTCGTCCATCGACAGGTCGTAGCCGGCCAGGTGCAGCAGCGCGTAGTGCAGCATCGAACCGTGGCCGTTCGACAGCAGGAAGCGGTCGCGGTTGAACCAGCCCGGATTGGCCGGGTTGTGGCGGTAATGCTTGTCCCACAGAGCGACGGCGATTTCCGCCATGCCCATCGGCATGCCAGGATGGCCGGAGTTGGCTTTCTGGACGGCGTCCATTGCCAGCGCGCGGATCGCGTTGGCCATCAGGGTAGTGGTTTGCATAGGTTTCATGAAAAACGGTGGTCTGGATTGGAAGGCGGAGGCGGTACGGCTGGCCGTAACCCGGTATTTTACCAGACCCGGTGCTGCCCAATTCAAAAGCGCTGGACCCGTGTGCAAACGAAAATGGCGAACCGAAGTCCGCCATGCGCGTTGTGCCTTGTTTTTCCCGGCGCCTGCCGGATCGCTGCAGGCGTTGAACGTGCGCCGGGCCAGTCCGGGCCCGGCGCGCATTCCCTGCTACGACACCCTGCCCCCGCCGCACCGCCACGGTACCAGCGCGGCGGCGAAACGGTTGCACATACATATGAGCATTTTGTCTTTACAATTGTCAATGCATTGCTCAACTTATTTCGCAAATACAACAGCTTTCTGGCCTCATCAGGAGCGCCGCTCCCGCAGGGCGGGCGCCGGGGACTGGACAGCGCCGGGTGCCGCCGTACAATGCCTCCTCTCAGCCATTTACGAACAGGAAGGCCATGCCACGCTTTTATTGTCCCCAGCCGCTCGCCGCAGGGGCCACCGTCGACCTGCCGGAATCCGTCGCCCATCACCTGCACGTGGTGAGGATGCAGCCCGGCGCCGCGCTGACGCTGTTCGACGGCCGCGGCGGCCAGTACCAGGCCACCCTGCTCGAGATCGGCAAGCGGCGCGCGAGCGCGACTGTCGGCGCCCACGAGGCGGTCGAGGTCGAGCTGCCCTACTCCGTCACCCTTGCGCAGGGCCTGCCGGAAGGCTCGAAGATGGACTGGATCATCGAGAAGGCGGTCGAACTCGGCGTGGCGGCGGTGCAGCCGCTGGCGGCCCAGCGCAGCGTGGTGCGCCTGTCCGGCGAGCGCGCGGAAAAACGCCATGCGCACTGGCTGGGGGTGATCGAAGCGGCATCCGAGCAGTGCGGGCGCAACCGGCTGGCGGCCTTGTCCCCGGTGGCCGACTTCAAGCCCTGGCTGGGCACGGCGCCGGCGGCGGCGCAGGCCCGCATCCTGCTCAGTCCGCGGGCGACGCAATCGCTGGCCGGATGGGCGCGCGAACGGCCGCCCCAGCCGCTGACCTTGCTGGTTGGCCCGGAAGGCGGTTTTACGCGCGAGGAAGAAGACGCGGCGCTGGCGGCAGGCGCCCTGGCGCTGTCGATCGGCCCGCGCGTGCTGCGCACCGAGACCGCGGCGCTGGCGGCGCTGGCGCTGCTGGGCGGGATCTGGGACGGCCTGTAAAAAACGAAGGACAAAGAAAAACCCCGGCCGCAGGATACCTGCCACCGGGGTTTTTTTGGGCTTTTACAGATTAGAACTGGTAAGCCAGGCCCAGGCTGTAGAAGCGGCCGATGGCGCCGGCCTGGTGCAGCGAAGCGTTGTACGAAGTCTGCGCACCGGCATTGCCGTAGGTGCCGACGTCATACGGTGGCTCCCTGTCGAACAGGTTCAGGACCGCCGCGCGCAGGGTCAGGTTGTCCGTCAGCTTGTACTGCAGGTTCAGGTTGGTCGTGGTGAACGACGCCACGTCGCAGTACACCAGAGGCTGTGGAAGACCCTGGAAGTAGGTGCGGCCGCCGACGTCGAGCGCGGTGCTGTTGCAATCGATCGCGTCGTGCGACGGATCCTTGGTCGAGAAGCCGCTGGTGTAGTTCACGGTCGCGCTCACGTCCAGCGGGCCACGGTTGTAGCCGAGGGTCAGCTGGGCACGGTTCTTCGGATTGCCGGTTGCGCCGCCGACCGAGGATGGGCCCTGGGTACCGGCCAGCTGGTAGGTCGTGCCTGCCACGGTGGTTTCGTAACCGAAGGTGTGCGCCGCGCTCAGGTTCGCCTGGACGGTGCCGTAATCGTTCGGCAGGCGCCAGCGGTAACGCACGTCCGCCTCGATACCGTGGGTCTTGGTGCTGCCCGCGTTGATGTACGGCGACTCGCCGTACAGGATCGGGCCGACGACCGGCGTTGCCAGCGTCGTGGCCGTGCCGCCGGCCGAGACCGTGGTCGGCACCGCCGCACCACGCACCCAGTCCGGCACATAGGTCGGATCGTTGCCGGCACGGGTCACGATCAGGTTGCTGATCTCGATGTTGTAGTAGTCCAGGCTCATGTTCAGGCCGCGCAGCGGCTCGACGATGACACCGAAGGTGTACGACTTCGATTTTTCCGGCGACAGGTTCTGGTTGGTCGTCGTCTGGACGTACGGCGGGTTCTGGCCGCAGGCTGCGATGACGTTGCCGGCGGTGCTGGTCAGGCCGTCCGGGCACAGGATCGGATCGTTGATCGCGTTGAAGGTGAAGAAGGAACCGGCATTGCCCACCTCGGACGGATTCGGCGCGCGGAAGCCGCGGGCGAAGTTGCCGCGTACGCCGACCTGCCGGATCGGAGTCCACTTGAAGTTGGCCGACGGCGTGAACGAGTGGCCATAGGTATCGTAATGGTCGTAACGGCCCGCGACGCTCACTTCCAGGTTCTGGATCGGCGTCGCACGCAGTTCGGCGAAGGCCGCGCTGTTCGTCTCTTCGCCGATGGCGAAGGCCGAGGTGCTGGCCACGGCGCCGTTCAGGGTCTGGCTCGACGGCGGCGCGTTCTGCTTCAGGTTATGCCAGTGGACGCCGGCCGCCACGGCCAGCGGGCCCGCACCGAGCTGCATCAGCTCGCGCGAGCCGGACAGGTCGAAGTAATTCAGCGTGGTTTCCAGCGTGTTGCCGAAACGTGGCGACACTTCCTGGATCAGCTCGGGCGAGTTCGGGCCCACCACATTCCAGCGGCCCTGGTTGATGGCGTTGTACAGGGCCGCACGGTTGATGTAGCCGCTGTATTCCGCATCGACCTTGACGCGGGTGGCGCCGAGGGCGGCGTTGACGTCCCAGCCGTAGGCGCTGCCGGTCAGGTCGGCCGAGAAACGCGTGCTCTTCGAGGTGTTGTCCGTGGTGTTGAGTGGACCGACGCCCGGGATGTAGCCGTACAGCGAGGCGGCCTGGCCGAAGGGGTTGGTCAAGCCGAAGCCGACTGGCGCGCCCGGCGCGAAGCGGGTGTTGGGAAGGCGGTTCACGCCACCGGTCAGCACGCCGTTGACGAGCGTGGTGCTGCCGGCGAAGTTGTTTGGCGAATAGACCGCCGGGACGCCGCGGTTGTTGATGCTGTCGCGCTTGAACAGGGAGCCCTTGAACACGACTTCCCAGTCGTCGCTCAGCTTCTTGGTCATGCCGATCAGGACGTTGATGTTCTCGGTGGCAGGCTGGATGTTCGACACTTCGTCGCGCACCGCGCAGCCGCCCGCGCGGTACAGCTCGTAGTTGCAGCGTGGATCGAGGAAGCGGAAGTTGGCCGGGTTGTTGGCGCCCGGATTCGGATTGCCCTGGGCGGCCGTCGCCGAGTTGTACAGGAACGGGGTATTGGCCGCGGTCAGGAAGCCGTTCAGGTTGGTCGGCACGCCCAGGGTCAGGTTGTTGCCGCCGCGCGAACGCCAGTCGCGGTTGGCCCAGCCGAACTGGTCGCGGTCGGCGACCCTGATGGCCTCCTGCTGGCGCCATTCGGCGGTGATGAAGGCGTTGTAGCCGTCGGCGTCGATGTCGCCGATGCCAGTGCTGAACGAGGTACGCCGGGTCCTGCCGCCGCCGTGCTCGGTGTCGCCGTATTCGGCGCTCAGGCGGGTGCCCGTGAACTGCTTCTTCAGCTTGATGTTAACCACGCCGGCAATTGCGTCCGAACCGTACAGCGATGACGCGCCGCTCTTGAGGACTTCGATGCTTTCGATGGCGTCGAACGGAATCGAGGACACGTCGACGAAGGAGCGCTGTGCGTCATCCGACAGCGGGTACGGCGACATGCGGTGGCCGTCGATCAGCACCAGGGTGGCGCCCACGGTCAGGCCGCGCAGCGAAATGCCCGATGCGCCGTTGGCGAATGCGCCGGAGAAGCCGGTGCCCAGGGTACCGGCGCCGTTGGCGGCCAGGTCGGTCAGCAGTTCGGCGACCGAGGTCTTGCCGCTGCGCTGGATGTCTTGCGCGGTCAGCACCTGCACCGGCGTCGGGGTCTCGGTGCCGGCACGGCTGATCAGCGAGCCGGTCACGACCACGCGCTGGATGCCGGGGGTTTCCGCCGGTTGCTGCGCCATGGCAGGGTTCATACCCGCAAGGGCGCCGGTGGCAATCAGGCCGGCGATCGTGTGGGGCATCGACTTCAACTTGAACATCATGAATACTTCTCCTCTGGGCTTTTGCAATTGGTTTTCTTTATTTGAATTGAATAAAACGGCTGATTCCCGTCTTATCGCTGTCTCTTTCGCGTCGAACGACATATCGCCTTTTGGAGGCAGCAGTCGGCCCGGGAAGATGGATATCACCCCGTTACGCTGCATTTCATTGCCCTGCTATTTTTTTATGCCCGGCGAATTAGCACAGGCAGTCTCAATTACCGCTTGAATCAAATCAAACGTTATTTGAATAAATACATAAAACCATGTCGAAAGTCCGGCTGTCAATTGAACGTGCCATACATACGATGCCAAAACAACAGATTGAGAAGGCACATCTTTTGTTTCCGCAAGGACATTAAAAATTCTGTCGTCCTTTTTATTTTGGGAAATTTCTTCTAGGCATAAAAAATGCCGCCCGGAGGCGGCATGCGTGAAATGGACAGGATGGCGATACAGCGCCTGTCTGTGGCGTGGAGCCGGGACTCGACCTTGCGGAGATACGCTGCCCGCTGCACAAAAAAAACCGGCCCCGAATGGGGCCGGCTTCAGGCGTCGATGCTATTCGGATCAGAACGAATAACGGGCGCCGACGTACAGGCGGCGTGGTTCGACGAAGGTGTTCGACTGGCCGAACTGGTACTTGGTGTTGCTGTTGACCAGGGCCTGCGCAGCGGTGCCCGACTGCTTGTCGAGCACGTTGAACAGGTCGAGGAAAAGCTCGACCTTCTGGGTGCCGGCCAGCTTGTAGGTGTACTTCAGGCGCATGTCGAAGGTGTAGTACGACGGACCGGTCTGGCTGCCGATGGAGTCCGGCAAGATCCAGGTGTCCAGCGTGTCGCCGACGTAGTAGGGGAACGCCGACATCTCCGGCAGGTAGCGCCTCGAAATCAGCTGTGCTCGGGTGTACAGCAGGCCGCTGTTCCAGTTGAACACGCCGCTCAGTTCCAGTCCGTTGTTAAAGAAGTAGGTACCGTAGGCCTTGAACTGATGCTCGATGTTGCCGGGCTGCTTGCCGTAGGCGTTCGGAGCGCGTGGATCGAGCGCGATCCAGTCGCCCTGGAAGTCCGCGTTGCTATCCGAGTTGGTGTTGCCCTTGGCATCGTTCCAGGTGTACGAGGCCGCGCCCTGCCAGTTTTCGCGCTTGGCCTTGGTCAGGCTCAGCTCGATACCCTGGTAGTCGCGCTTGCCGCCCTTGAGCGTGCCGAGGACGTAGTTCGCATTCGGCGCCTCCGGGAAGCCGAAGTAGCTATACGGCAGGTAGAAGGCGGAACTTGGGGCCGCATAACCTTCCATGTCGCGCGTATTGGTCGGGTCCGAATACAGGTGCAGGTCGTAGTCTTCCAGGATGTCGCGGGTACGGCGCTTGGTGTAGGCGAGCGACACGGTGTAATCGCGCCCCAGGTTGGTCGCATAGCCAAGCATGAACTCGTCCGTGTACGGCGTCTTGGTCGATGGCGCGAACACGGCATCCGGGGTCTTCTCGCCGCCGCGGGTGCGGAAGGTCAACCAGCGGTCGCCGACGAAGACCTGCTCTTCCTGTACCGGACCGGTCAGGTTGCCCGCGAAGTCGGACATGTTGGTGCGGATCGGGTCGTAGTAGCGGCCCAGGAAGCCCCAGATCTTGCTGCGGCCGTCGCCGTTCGGGTCGACCACCACGCTCAGGCGCGGCGCGACCTTCCAGTCGAACTTGGCCGACTGGTTGCCCTTCGAATCCTTGTGCACCCACTCCTCGGCACGCAGGCCGGCATTGATGGTCAGGTTGCCCTTGGTCCAGGTATCCTGGAGGTAGGCAGCCTTGCCGGTCGCTTCCACGCTGTACGGCGCAGCCACGGTCTCGACGGCGCGGTACTGGTTGATCTGGCCGCCCGGGTTGCCGGCGCTGCTGGTAAAGCGCAGCGCGCGTACTTCCGCGTCGGAGATGGTGCCATCGCGGTCGGTGTCGAGCAGGGTGTAGAAGGCGGCGCGGTCTCCGGCAGGTGCAGCGTTGACCGCCGTGATAATGCGCGGCACGTCGATGGCGGCGACCGGTTTGCTGCCGCTCCAGCCCGCACCGAAGAAATCGGTCAGGCTGGTGCCGGCCAGGCCGGTGGTGATCGACGTGTATTGCGCTTTTCCGGTGCCGGTGTACTGGGCATCCTCGTAGTATTTGTTCTTCGATACCAGGAAGCCGCCCTTGAAGGTATGGGTCCCGCCGTTGGCCGTCTCGAGGAAGTATTCGGTATTGAAGCCGACTTCGTCCCGGTTGCGTTCCGAAATCGTGTCCACGCCGAAGCCGCCGAGCTGGCTCGACGCCAGCGGCACGGTCCCGGCGTTGCGGAACAGGACGGTATTGCGCGGGTCCTGGCTGGCGGCGAAATCCGACACTTCGCCGATGTGGCGGAAGGCGTAGGCATTCAACCGCAGGTTGCCCATGTCGCGCGTGTACTGGACGTTGTAGTTGTCACCGCCCTGCTTGCGGCGGGTGTCGCGGTTGTTCAGCACGGTTGGAGTCGTGCTGCCGGTGGTCTCGGTCGGATCGTTGAAGAAGGAGGCCACCAGGCGGTCGTTTTCGGTCGCCTGCCAGGTGACTTTCAGGAAGCCCAGCTGGTCGTCGCGGTCGACGGTACGCATGTACTCGTTGGTGTCCGAATTGAGCACGTCGGTCTCGCGCGCCTTCTTCTGGTAGGAGCCGAAGAACCACAGCTTGTCCTTGATGATCGGGCCGCCGAGGGTGACGGCCGCATCGTAGGTCGAGAAGCCGGAAGCGGTGGCGTGCTTGCTGTCCGCCACCAGGTTGTCGTTCTGGAAGTAGTAGTTGACCGAGCCGTGGTATTCGTTGCCGCCCGACTTGGTGATCACCTTCGACACCAGGCCCGAGCCGCCCGCGAACTCGGCCGGGATGCCGCCGGTCAGGATCTGCTGTTCCTGGATGATCTCGGAGTTGATGTTCGAACCGAAGGTGCCGGTGCTCGGGTCGGTGACGTCGACGCCGTCGAGGATGTAGACGTTGTCGGACGAGGTGCCGGTGGCGCCGTCGATGTCCGAATAGTTCACGCCGGACTTCGAGGCCGGGTTGCCGCCCGCGGAAGGCTTCACGCCCGGCACGAGCTGGAGGTAGCTCTGGTAGCTGCGGCCGGTCGGGAGCGATTCCACGACGCCCAGGTTGAGGATGGTGCCGACGGTGGCGGAGGTGGTGTCGACGCGCACCAGGCGCGAGCCGGAGACGACCACCTGCTGCACGCCCGCCGCACCGGCCGCTGCGCCTGCGGCGGCGGGTGCGTCCAGGGTATAGGTCACGCTCGGGTTCTGGTTACTGACCACCGCGACTTCGGTGGCGGTGAAGCTCGAGTAGCCGGGTGCGACCACTTCCACTTTGTAGTCCGATGCCGCGTCCAGGCCGGCCACGCGGACCGAACCGTCCGCTTCGGTCACGGCGGTCTTGGTCACCAGGCTGCTTGGCGAGCTGATCCGGACTGTCGCGCCGGCGACCGGAGCACCCTGCGAATTGGTAATGGAAATACGCAGGCCGCCGGTTTCGGCAGCCAGTGCGGCACCCATGAAGCACATGCCGATGGCGACCGACATGGCGGAACGGCGCAGCAAGGCGACCCTCGACTTCTGTTTTTGTGTTTGCAACATAAATCTCCCACTTAAAGTGATATTTCGTGTTTTTATTTGGAGCAATGCAACAACTGGAACCACTCAGCCGGACCAGACTGGCTGAAGAGACGTTTTTCAGACGGAGAAAGTTTGTCCTCTTTACAGGCGCGAAACAGGATTACTTGTATTGATTTCTTGCAACTTTGCCGTTAAGAAAACATATGCATATGAACATTCCGAAAAGCATGTGTCAACGTCAATGCTGACAGGTGGTATAAAAGCAACACACTGGAAAGTCAGGCTGAGCGTACGCGGCGTTTCGAGCGAAAAAAGCTTTGATAGCTCATAAAAAGGCCGTGGACTGCAATTGCATGCCACGGCCTTGTCACCTACAGGCTGGCCCGGTACGGCCTTCGCCGTTCGGGCCAGTCCTTGGGACGGGATCAGAACTCGTACTGCGCCATGAAGCGGAAGCTGCGTCCGGCCTGGAAGGCGCCCGGCTGCAGGTAGTTCGGGCTCGGCGTACCACGCGCCGCTTCGCCTGCTTCGTTCACCTGGGTGACGCCACGGGCGTTGAAAACGTTCAGGACATCGACCGAGAACGTGGTGCCCTTCAGCCACTTCGGCTCGTAGGTTGCCTGCAGGCTCAGTTCGCGCGTCCACTCGAGGCGGCCTGCTGTACCACGCGGGATCAGGGTGCGGTTGCAGTAGAACGACGAGGAACCGTACAGGATCGACACGGTATCGAGCGTTCCCGAATAGTAGCCCAGGCAGTTCAGCGGACGGCCGCTCTGGATGATGGCATTTGCCCCCAGGCGCAGCTCAGGCAGTACTTGGTAGGCGCCGAAGATCTTGAAGGTATGGCGACGGTCGTTCGGCAGGTCGCCGTACGAACCTTCCATCAGGCCAGGGTAATCCCAGTCCTGGCTGATGCCGGCGTCGTCCTGGCCGATGTCCGACTTGACGTAGCCCTCGGTGTTGCCGCGCGACTTGGACCAGACGTAGGAGCCCTGCAGGTTCCAGACGCCATCCCATGCCCTTTCAAAGGTGATTTCGAGCGCGGTGTACTTGCGCTCAGGCTTGGGGAAGCCCAGCGCCGCAGCCGGAATGGTCACGGCCGTCAAGCCCTTGCCGTCGTCGAGGTCGATGTTGGCCGTCAGGTCGCCGCCCGGGTTGTACAGGAAGCAATGGTCGATTGCATCGCCGATGATGGCAGCCTGGTCGGCGTTGTAGCCGTTCGCCAGCGCCCACTCGTTGGCGCCCGGACCGTTGCACATGTCGTCCATCACCTTCTGCAGCTTGCGGTAGGTGGCCTTCGCGCCGACGGTCCAGCGGTTGGTCAGCGCCTGCTGCGCGCCGACGATGAACTCGTCCTGGTACATCGGCTTGATGTTCGGATCGACGACCGAACGTGGATCGCCCGCCGTGCCGTCGCCGCTGACGGTACGGGTCCCCAGCTGGGCGCCGCGGCCCGGAAGCTGGAACTGGTCGCTGCCGTTGGTGCCGGTATAGACGAAGTAATCGGTGTAGTCGAGTTCGGCACCCGACAGGCGGACGTTGGTGTTCGACATCACCGGGATGTAGTAGCGGCCGGCGTTGGCGAAGACCTTGGTGCTCTGGTCGCCCCTGACGTCCCACGACACGCCGAAGCGCGGCGCGATGGTGTTGTCGACCTTGATGAAGGTCTTGTCCTCCGCGTTCAGGTTCTCGAACGACTCGCTGCGCAGGCCGATCGAGGCCATCACATCCTTCGTGACCTGCCAGTTGTCCTCGAGGTAGAACGCCGAATTCTTGGTGGTGAAGGCGCCGCCGTTCTCGAAGTTGCGCACCTGCAGGTAGTCGATCGGCGCCCCGGTGTTGTTCAGGTAGCCGCTCGGCAGGTCGGAACCCGGAGCGAGGGTCTTGATCTGGATGATCGCGGCGCCGGGCGTCTTGACGCCGTCCACGACCTTGTACTCCTCGTTGTCCAGGCCGAAGCGCAGGCCGTGGTCGCCAAGGTTCCACTCGGCATCGAGGCGGATCGCCCTGCGCTCGTCGTTGGCGTTCGGATCGATGATCTGCGTCGTCGTGGCGCAACCCAGGCGCACGCGGGTCGCGGTGCGATCGTCGCGGATCCACGGGCAGGCCGCCGAACCGATCACGGATGCGCGGTTATAGCGGCCCAGGCCCGCCATGGCCGAGATGGTGAAATCGTCGGTCAGCCACGAGGTGTACTTGGCGATGTAGTTCTGGCCGCCGGTGGTGTATTCGTCCGGCAGCTTTTCGGCGCCGCGCTGGGTGCCGTACTGGATCGGCGAGAGATAAGTGCGTACCTTGTCCGTGCTTTCGTCGTCGAAGGCAGTCAGTTCAAGGGTGTTGCTGTCGTTGATGTTCCAGTCGGCCTTCACCAGGTAGCGCGGCGAATTGCTCTTGGTTATGGTCTGGTCGCTGACGCCATAGGTCTTCTGCTCGATGTCGGCGCCTTGTACCAGGCCGAAGATGAACAGCTTGTCCTCGACCACCGGACCGCCCACCCACAGGTTGGCCTTCTTGTCGTCGATGCCGCCGGCGCGCTTCTTCTTGGTCCATTCGCCGGTGCTGGGGTCGACCGCATCGGTGTAGATCGAGTCGCCGCGCAGGCTCTCCGGCTCCCAGATGATGTTGGCGCCGCCCTTCCACTCGTTGGTGCCGCGCTTTGTCGTCACCGACAGCACGCCACCGAGCGAACGGCCGTATTCCGGGCCGTAGCCGCCGGTCTTGACCTGTTGCGAGGCGATCGCCTCGAACGGCACCTGGTTGAACGCCACGCCGTTGAGCATGTTGGTGACGTTGAAGCCGTTGATGTAATAGACGTTCTCGGCTGGCGATGCGCCGCCCAGCGACGGCACGTTACCGGCGCGCAGGGTGGTCTGGCCGATACGCGCGTCGCCGCGGGTCGCGCCCGGCGCCAGCAGGGCCACGGCGGTCACGTCGCGCGCGACCGGGATGCGGTCGATCGCCGCTTCGCTCAGTACCATGCTCGACTCCGGCGACTTGACGTCGATGCGCGACACGCGGCCGGTGACCACGACCGTGTTCATGGCCGTCGCTTCGAAGTTGGCGGAGGTGCCTTCGCCGGCCTGCACCGCGACCTGGCGCTCTTCCGTCGTACCGTCGGGACGCTTTGCGCGCACCAGGTAGGTACCCGGCGGCAGCATGGTCAGCTGGTAGTCGCCCTTCTGGCCGACCGTGATCGTGCGCGTCAAGCCGATCGATTTGTTCTCGATCGTGATGACCGTACCGGCTCCGGCGCGGCCCGCAATGTCGCCTGCCGAGTTCGAGGCTGCATGGGCGGTGCCCGACAACGATGCCACCGAAGCAGCAAAGGCGATGGTCAAGGCATGCGCCAGGACTGTCTTTTTCATCAACATGTGATTTCCTATTTTTGTTGTTGACCGCCCAAACTGGCACGGTCTGGTATGGGTTTTTTTACGAATCACTTCGCTGCGCCGCCTTCTCCCTCCCTGGCGCAGCTGTCCCGACGTCGTGTTGCATTTAAAAAACGTCACAGACATATGTATAGAAACATGATTAAAAGAAAGTTGTCTATATTTACACCCATATAAACAACACTGCTCTTTTCCTAAGAAAATCAATGACTTGCCGTGTTGCAGCGCAGCACCGTTAGCGTGCATGCGCTTGCCAAACGGGTGCATTCCTTGCGCGTTTCCTGCAAACAGCTCACCTGCTGCCGCGCAACACATGCATGTCGGCGCGCGGCAATACGGCTTTTGTTGAGGAAGCGGATCAACGGTAAAATAGAGGATTGATTTTCTGGCCCTGCCGGACTGCGACCGACTCACATGATTCGAATTAACGAACTCAAGCTTCCCCTCGACCACCCCGACCATGCCCTGCGCGACGCCATCGTTGCGCGGCTCGGCATCGCGGTCGGCGACCTGATCGATTTCAATGTTTTCAAGCGCAGCTACGATGCGCGCAAGAAGGCGGCGATCGTCCTGATCTACGCGATCGACGTCGAAGTCCAGGACGAAGCCGCGGTGCTCAAGCGCATGAAGGGCGACCAGTACATCCTGCCCTCGCCCGACACCGGCTATAAATTCGTCGACGCGCCGCGCCCGCCCGCCGGCACCCCGCGCCCGGTCGTGATCGGCATGGGGCCCTGCGGTTTGTTCGTGGCGCTGATCCTGGCCCAGATGGGCCTCAATCCGCTGGTGCTGGAACGCGGCAAGATCGTGCGCGAGCGCACCGTCGACACCTTCGGCTTCTGGCGCAAGCGCAAGCTCGATACCGAGTCGAACGTACAGTTCGGCGAAGGCGGGGCCGGCACCTTCTCGGACGGCAAGCTGTACAGCCAGATCAAGGACCCGAAGCATTACGGACGCAAGGTGCTGACCGAGTTCGTGAAGTCGGGCGCGCCGGAAGAAATCATGTACGTCAGCAAGCCGCACATCGGTACCTTCCGCCTGGTCAAGATGGTCGAGCAGATGCGCGCCGAGATCCTGGCGCTGGGCGGAGAAATCCGTTTCAAGACCCGCGTCGACGACATCCTCATCAGCGAGGAAAACGGCGTGCGCCAGGTGCGCGGCGTGGTGCTGGCCGATGGCGAAGAAATCGCCACCAACCACCTCGTGGTGGCGGTCGGCCACAGCGCGCGCGACACCTTCGAGATGCTCTACGCGCGCGGCGTCTACGTGGAAGCGAAGCCGTTTTCGATCGGCTTCCGCGTCGAGCACCCGCAGTCGCTGATCGACGTCTGCCGCTTCGGCCCGAACGCCGGCAACAAGATCCTCGGTGCGGCCGACTACAAGATCGTGCACCACGCCTCGAACGGACGCTCGGTCTACAGCTTCTGCATGTGCCCGGGCGGTACCGTGGTCGCCGCATCGAGCGAAGAGGGACGCGTCGTCACCAACGGCATGAGCCAGTACTCGCGCAACGAACGCAACGCCAACAGCGCGATCGTGGTCGGCATCACGCCGGAAGACTATCCGGGTTATCCGGGCAATCCGCTGGCGGGGATCGCCTTCCAGCGCGAGCTCGAGTCGCGCGCCTACGTGCTGGGCGGCAGCAACTACGACGCGCCGGGCCAGCTGATGGGCGACTTCGTGAAGGGCCGCCCTTCGACCGAGTTCGGCTCGGTGATCCCGTCCTTCCGCCCGGCCGTGCACCTGACCGACCTCGCCCCTTCCCTGCCCGAGTACGCGATCACGGCGCTGCGCGAGGCCTTCGTCGCTTTCGATAAACAGATCAAGGGCTACTACAAGGAAGACGCGGTGCTGACCGGCGTCGAAACCCGGACCTCGTCGCCGATCCGCATCAAGCGCCGCGACGACGACCTGCAAAGCCTGAACACGCGCGGCCTGTTCCCGGCCGGCGAAGGCGCGGGCTACGCCGGCGGCATCATGTCGGCGGCCGTGGACGGCATCCGCGTGGCCGAAGCGGTGGCGCTGGCGATGGGCATCCCTGTGCCCGCGCTGCAGGACCGGGCTTGACGCCCGCCGGCGCAGACGATCACAAGCCGGCCCTGGGGCCGGCTTTTGCCATCCTGGCGTCGATGGTGTCGGTGAACGTCGGCGCCGCCTTTGCCAAGGGCCTGTTCCCGCTAGTCGGCCCGGCCGGCGTGACCGCCCTGCGCGTCGGCCTCGGCGCCTGCCTGCTGCTGGCCTTCTGGCGCCCCTGGCGCCGCCTTCCCTCGCGGGCCGACGCCCGCAACCTGCTCGTCTACGGGCTCATGCTCGGTTGCATGAACCTGACCATCTATGCCGCCTTTGCCCGCATCCCGATCGGGGTGGCGATCGCCATCGAAGTGACCGGCCCGCTGGCGCTGGTGCTGCTGTCCTCGCGCCGCGCGCTCGACGTGGCCTGGGTCGCCTGCGCCGCGGTCGGGCTGTGGCTGCTCTCTCCCCTGTACGGCGGGGGCGCTCCCCTCGATCCAATCGGCGTCGCCTGGGCGCTGGGCGCGGCCTTCTGCTGGGCGATGTACATCGTGTTCGGCAAGCGTGTCTCCACGCTCGAAGGCGGCCATGCGGTGGCCTGGGGCATGCTGGTGGCCTCCCTGTGCGCCGTGCCCGTCGGGCTGGCGCAGTCCGGCAATGCCCTCTTTTCGCCGGCCGTGCTGGCGATGGGGCTGGCGGTCGCCGTGCTGTCGAGCATCCTGCCCTACTCGCTCGAGATGGCGGCGCTGGCGCGCCTGCCGCGGCGCGTGTTCGGCATCCTGGTCAGCGCCGGCCCGGCCATCGGCGCGCTGGCCGGGTATGTCGTGCTCGGGGAAAGCCTGTCCACCGTGCAGTGGCTGGCGATTGCGCTGATCATTGCGGCCACAAGCGGCAGTGCGGCCACGGCCGGGCGCAATTGAAAGTCTGGCCAGCCGGCCGGCGCTCGCCAAAAAACTACACTCGGGAATAAAAAGTTTGAATCAGTACATATTTCCAACTTGCAACAAACTATAATATCCCGTCCTATTCATCCTTGGTTACACGGTGACACATATGGAGCGGTTGACCAGATTCCTCCAACGCGGCTACTCGTCCTTGCTGGCGCGCGTCACGCCGCCTGACGTCGACCCGAATTCGGAGGAAGCGGACGACATCGCCCGCCTGCTCAACCTGGCCCTGCTGGCCGTGCCGGTCGTTGCCTGTTTCGTTGCCGAGTTCGCATTTTTCGGGATCTGGGAACTTGCCCTGTCCCTGGCCCTGGCCGGCGTCGTCATGATCGCCTCGCCCTGGATCTACTGGAAGACCGCCAGCCTCTCGATCGCGCGCGAGAGTTTCCTGATCAGCCTGTTCGTATTCAAGCTCTACGAATCCATGTTCCTGGCGAGCGTCAATTCTCCGGGCAGCATGTGGTTCATCGCCATGCCGACCGTTGCCATCCTGCTGGGCAGCGTCCGCTCGGGCCTGTGCTGGCTGGGCATCTCGACCGCCGGCCTGGTCGCCTTATACCAGTTGTACGGCGACAGCGTGAGCACGGCCGTCAACGTGCAGGAATACATGGACTTCCTGTACACCTTCAGCCTGCTCTTCCTCGGCGTGGGCATCGTGTGCTTCGTGCTGATGGTGGACGCGTCGCGCAAGAAGGCCTTACGGCGCCTGCAGGACGCCAACGGCGTCATCCACCAGCTCGCCATCCGCGACCCGCTGACCGGCATCTTCAACCGCCGCTACATCTGGGAGCGCATGGCGGACGAGGAGCAAGGCGCGCAGGCGAACGCCGGCACCTTCCACGTCTGCCTGATCGACCTCGACCGCTTCAAGCAGATCAACGACACCCTGGGCCATGCCGCCGGCGACCTGGTCCTGCAGGCGGTCGCCAAGTCGATCCAGAGCGAAGTGCGAGACAACGACTGTTTCGGCCGCTATGGCGGGGAAGAATTCATCCTGATCCTGAAAAGCTGCGAGAGCTTCAATCCCGAGGCGTTCGCGGAACGCATCCGCCAGCGGGTGGCTACCCTGCCCTTGGGCGAACTCGGTTCGCTGACCCGGGTGACGGTGTCGATCGGCATGGCCCAGTTCCGCCAGGGCGAAAGTTTTTCGGAAACGATCAACCGCGCCGACAGCGCCCTGTACAGTGCCAAGGCATCGGGCAGGAACCGCGTGGTGTCGGCCGAAACGGCCGAAGCGGTGGAGATGGCCGTCCCCGCCTGACCGGCTATAGCCAGCCTGCTTTCTTGAAGCGGTAGTAGAGATAGCCGCAGACCCCGAACATCAGCCCGACCGCGGTCGGGTAGCCGTACTTCCACTTCAGCTCCGGCATGAATTCGAAATTCATGCCCCATACCCCGGCAAAGGCCGTGAACACGGCAAAGATCGCGGCGTAGGCGGCGAGCTTCTTGTTGATGTCGTTTTCCTCGATCGTGACCATCGACAGCGTGACCTGGATCGCGGTGGCGATGGTGTCGCGGATGGTGTCGAGCCGGCCCGAGATGCGCAGCAGGTGGTCGTGGACGTCGCGGAAATAATCCTGGGTGTCGCAGGCGATCGTCGGCACCCGTCCGCCGTGCAGGCGCCCGACGGCGTCGAGCAGCGGGATGACGGCGTGGCGCAGCACCAGCGTATTGCGCTTCAGGTCGTACAGGTGCTCGATGTTGTCGCGCTGCGCGCCCTGGCCGCCGAAGATGCGGTCTTCGATCGACTCGAGGTCGGATTCGAGCTTGTCGACCACCGGGAAGTAGCGGTCGACGACGGCGTCCATCAGCGCATACAGCACGAACCCGGAACCCATCTGGAGCAGGCGCGGCTCGCGCTCGGCACGCTTGCGCACGCCGAGGAAACCCTGGGCCGCATCGCGCCGCACCGACAGCACGTAGTTGGGCCCGGCAAAGATGGCGACTTCGCCCGCCACCAGTTCGTCGCCGTTCAGGTTGACGGTATGGACGACCGTGAACAGCGAGTCGCCGTATTCCTCGAGCTTGGGCCGCTGGTGGCCGCGCGAGGCGTCTTCGATGGCCAGTTCGTGCAGGTCGAATTCCTCCTGCATCGCGGCCAGCTCCTGCGGCTCCGGGTCGCGCAGCGCGACCCAGACGAAGCAGCCGGGCTGCTTCAGGTATTCGCTGATATCCTCGACCGGGATATCGGACAGTTTCTTGCCTTCCTGGTAGGCGACGCAGTTGATCAGCATGGGTGAATGGATGGGGCGGCGGATGCGAGAGCTTACACTATCCGGGGGCCTTTCCGTAGGGTGGGCGCTCCGGGCCCACGCGGAACTGTGCGCAGAGTTAGCCTCAAACATGGCATCAAGTTAGCGCCTGATTAGGACACAAGCCCAGGGGCATCTCCACGCGTTAGCATTGTGCCGTGAATGGTGCCCACAATGATCACCATTCCGCGTGGGCCCGGGGCGCCCACCCTACGAAACCACGCCTGCTACTCCTCCCTCGCCCCGTCGATCCCGAGCTCCACGATCTTGCGCGTGATCGTGTTGCGCCCGATCCCGAGCCGCATCGCGGCGTCGTTCTTGCGGCCGTGGGTGTGCTTCAGGGCGGCCCTGATCAGCACCGACTCGAACTGCTTGCCGAGCGTGTCCATCACCTCGACCTGGCCGGCGCTGAGCATGCTGGCCGCCTGCAGTTCCAGCAGGCCGGTCCAGCCCTCCGGCGAAGCCGCCAGGGCCGCGGGCAATGGCGACTGCACGTCCATCTGCTGCGGCATGGCGGCGGGCGGCGCGCCCGGAGGCGGCGCCTGGGTCAGGTCGCGCGGCAGGTCCTTGACCTCGACCGTCTGGCCCGGCGCCATCACGGTAATCCAGTTACAGAGGTTTTCGAGCTGGCGCACGTTGCCGGGCAGTTCCAGGCCGGAGAGAAAACGCATCGCGCCTTCGCTCATGCGCTTCGGCTCGACGCCCAATTGATGTGCGCTCTGCACCAGGAAGTGGCGCACCAACAAGGGGATGTCCTCGCGCCGCTCGCGCAGGCTGGGCAGGCGCAGGCGGATCACGTTCAGGCGGTGGTACAAGTCCTCGCGGAACAGGCCGTCGCGCACGCGCTGTTCCAGGTTCTGGTGGGTCGCCGCGATGACGCGCACGTTGGCTTTCACCGGCTGGTGGCCGCCGACGCGGTAGAAGTGGCCGTCCGAGAGCACGCGCAGAAGACGGGTTTGCAAGTCAAAAGGCATGTCCCCGATTTCATCCAGGAACAGAGTGCCGTCCTCGGCCTGCTCGAAGCGGCCGCGCCGCATCGCCTGGGCGCCGGTGAAGGCGCCGCGCTCGTGGCCGAAGAGTTCGGACTCCAACAAGTCTTTCGGGATCGCCGCCGTGTTCAGCGCGATGAAGGGCTGCTGGGCGCGCGGGCTGTGCTTGTGGAGGGCGCGGGCGACGAGCTCCTTGCCGGTGCCCGATTCGCCCGTAATCAGGACCGTGACGTTCGACTGCGACAGGCGGCCGATGGCGCGGAAGACTTCCTGCATGGCCGGCGCCAGGCCCAGGATTTCGGGCGTCTCGGCCGGTGCGGCCTCCACGCTGGCTTCGCGCAGGCTTTCCTCGAGCGCGCGCCGGATCAGGGCGACGGCCTTGTCGATGTCGAAAGGCTTGGCCAGGTAGTCGAAGGCGCCGCCCTGGAACGAGGCGACGGCCGAATCGAGGTCGGAAAACGCGGTGATGATGATGACCGGCAGGCCCGGATGGCGCGCCTTGACGGCCTGCAGCAGGTCGATGCCCGATTCGCCGGGCATGCGGATGTCCGACACCAGCACCTGCGGGGTCTCGCTCTCGAAGGCCTGCATGGCGTCGCGCGCGTTGGAAAAGCTGCGCGTCTCGAGGTTCTCGCGCGCCAGGGCTTTTTCCAGCACCCAGCGGATCGATGCATCGTCGTCGACAATCCAGATTGGTTTCATGTATTCGTGCTTTCTGCAGTCGATTCATCGTTGGACGCGGCCGGATGCGCAGCGCCCATTGAACATGCAGTCAAGGCAGCGGCAGCAGGATCCGGAAATCCGTCAGTCCAGGCCGGCTTTCGCACTCGATCATCCCCAGGTGCTGCTGCACGAAGGTTTGCGCCAGCGTCAGCCCCAGGCCGCTGCCGCCATCCCTGCCCGACACCAGCGGGTAGAAGATACGGTCGCGGATCTCCGGTGCGATGCCCGGTCCATTGTCGATGATATGCAAGTCTAATGCCAGCCCGTAGCGGACCTTGGCCAGGGTCACCTGGCGCGCCACCCTGGTGCGCAAAACGATCTCCGCGTCGCCCGCCGCGATGCGGCTTGCGAGGGCCTGGGCGGCGTTGTGGACGATGTTCAGGACGGCCTGGATCAGCTGTTCCTTGTCGCCTCTGAATTCGGGAATCGAGGCGTCGTAGTCGCGCCGGATCGTCAGGCCGTTCGGGAATTCGGCCAGCACCAGCGAACGCACGCGCTCGCACACTTCGTGGATGTTGACGTCGCCGACGATGTGGGGCTTCCTGTGCGGCGCCAGCAGGCGGTCGACCAGGGTCTGCAGGCGGTCGGCTTCCTTGATGACGACCTGCGTGTATTCCTTCAGCGCGTTCAGGTGCAGCGGCGGCAGTTCGAGTTCGAGCAGCTGCGCCGCGCCGCGGATGCCGCCCAGCGGGTTCTTGATCTCGTGCGCCAGGTTGCGGATCAGCTCCTTGTTGGCCTGGCTCTGGTCGAGGAAGCGCTCCTCGCGGTCGAGCTTCAATTGCTGCACGTTCTCGCGCAGTTCGATCAGCACCTCGCCCTCGCCCAGCGCGCCGGCGATGGCGTGCACGTGCAGGGTTTCGCGGCCGGGACGCGCGAGCGCCAGGTCCTGGCGCAGGTCGGCGTACTGGTGGGCCCTGGCCTGGGCGCACAGGGCGGCCAGCTCCTCGCCATTCGAAAACAGGGTGGCGAGGGTCTGGCGCGAGAGGGACTTGAACGAGGCGTCGAGCAGGTTCTCGGCGGCCGGGTTGGCATAGCGCACGCCGTCATGCGCATCGACCAGCAGCACGCTCGAGGCCAGCAGTTCGAGGCCGGCAAAGCGGGCCGGCTGCCGCGCGCTGTCCGGCCCGGTCATCGGATGTTGGCGATCTCGCGCCGCAGCGCTTCGAGGTTGCGCTCGGTGCGGTTGATGTCGTCGCGCATCTGGCCGACGCGCTCCTGGTATTTGGCGTAATTGCGCTCGTTGCCCTGGCGGTCGGGCTCGCCGTTCTTGTAGACGGCCTTGAGCTCGGCCAGCTTCTGCTCTTCGGCCCGGAGTTCCTCGTTCAGGATGGCGCGGCGGTCGTCGTCGCGCGCACGCTGCTGGGAAGTGTCCACGCGCGGGAAATTGGCCGGGCTTGGCGTCGGCGCGCTGGCGGCGGGCGCCGCATTGTTCGGACGCACCGACGGGATCATGGGCGAGGCTGCCGGCGGACGCGGCGCGGGGCCGGCGTCGATCAGTTCGCAATTACCCTTCTTCATGTCGGTGTAGAGCTTGTTGCCGTTGGCGTCGGTGCAGCGGTACACCTGGGCCTGGACCGCCATCGAACACTGCAGCGCCAGGCCGCCGACCAGGAGCGCGGCGCCGCGGCGAAAACCCATCTTTATCATTCGCATCGGTAGAAGCAGCACGGCAGGGCGTGCGGGGTGGAAGAGAAATGAGCCGAATATACCGCATTGAAATGAAAACGCGGGGAAAGCCCAAGGCCATCCCCGCGTTTGTTACCTGCGCTTACAGCTTTCGATGCCGTAGCGCAACACTCAGCCCCGGCTTACGCCGAGTAGTACATGTCGAACTCGGCCGGGTGCGGGGTCATGCGCAGGCGCTGCACTTCGTTCATCTTCAGCTCGAGGTAGGCGTCGATCATGCTGTCGCTGAACACGCCGCCGCGGGTCAGGAACTCGCGGTCCTTGTCCAGCGCTTCGAGGGCTTCTTCGAGCGATGCGCAGACGGTCGGGATCAGCTTGTCTTCTTCCGGCGGCAGGTGGTACAGGTCCTTCGAGGCGGCTTCGCCCGGATGGATCTTGTTCTGGATGCCGTCCAGGCCCGCCATCAGCAGCGCGGCGAAGCATAGGTAGACGTTCGCCAGCGGGTCCGGGAAGCGCACTTCGATGCGGCGGCCCTTCGGGTTGGCCACGTGCGGGATGCGGATCGAGGCCGAGCGGTTCTTGGCCGAATACGCCAGTTTCACGGGCGCTTCGTAGCCCGGCACCAGGCGCTTGTACGAGTTGGTGCCCGGGTTGGTGATCGCGTTCAGGGCCTTGGCGTGCTTGATGATGCCGCCGATGTAGAACAGTGCCGTTTCCGACAGGCCGGCATAGCCGTCGCCCGCGAACAGGTTCTTGCCGTCCTTCCAGATCGACTGGTGCACGTGCATGCCCGAGCCGTTGTCGCCGTTGATCGGCTTCGGCATGAAGGTGGCGGTCTTGCCGTAGCTGTGGGCGACGTTCCAGACCACGTATTTCAGGTTCTGGGTCCAGTCGGCGCGCTCGACCAGGGTCGAGAAGCGGGTGCCGATTTCGTTCTGGCCGGCGCCGGCCACTTCGTGGTGGTGCACTTCGACCGGGATGCCCAGCGATTCGAGGATCAGGCACATTTCCGAGCGCATGTCCTGGAAGCTGTCGACCGGAGGAACCGGGAAGTAGCCGCCCTTGACCGCCGGACGGTGGCCGCTGTTGCCGCCTTCCGTCTTGGCATTGGTCGACCACGAGGCTTCGTCCGAATCGATCTTGACGAAGCAGCCCGACATGTCGACTTTCCAGCGGATCGAATCGAAGATGAAGAATTCAGGTTCCGGGCCGAAGTAGGCGGTATCGCCCAGGCCGGTCGACTTCAGGTAGGCTTCGGCGCGCTTGGCGATCGAGCGCGGGTCGCGGTCGTAGCCCTTGCCGTCCGACGGCTCGATGACGTCGCACTGCATGAACAGGGTCGTCTCTTCCATGAACGGGTCGAGGTTCGCGGTGGTCGGGTCCGGCATCAGGATCATGTCCGATGCTTCGATGCCCTTCCAGCCGGCGATCGACGAGCCGTCGAACGCGTGGCCCGATTCGAATTTGTCGAGGTCGAAGTGCGACACAGGAACGGTGACGTGCTGCTCTTTACCGCGGGTATCCGCGAAGCGGAAATCCACGAACTTGACTTCGTTGTCCTTCACCATCTGCATCACATCTGCGGCGGTCTTTGCCATGCGTTTCTCCTGATTGAAATGGGGGGCGAACAGGGGTTTCGAGTCGCATCGCGACGAGCCTGTGAGCGCCCTTGCGCTTCGGGGCGCAAGGGCGCTCCTGCTGCTGATCGACTCTATCCTACCTGCTGCTGCTTGCTACCGTTAATGCATGAACTGTGCCAGCTGACTTGGCCAGCTCTTGAGCATGAACAAATGCGCAATCGTTCTTTGGCAACCCGGGAGTTTAACCATAAAATCTTCCGTAACAGGGTTCTCCAGCGTGGTGCGGGCAACTCATCCTTTGCACCGCTTTGGTGCAACTTGCACAAAGCGCACCATTTTGAGGCACAGCGCACCGTTTGGGCAAGCCCGCTCCAATCGGGTGCGCCTCCATCGACCAAGGAACAGCATGACCACCGAAGACATTCTCGCCACCGCACGCACCCGCACCCCGGGCCAGCCCTATGCCGGCGCCGTGACCCCGCAGGAAGCGTTCGCGCTGCTGCAGGCCGATCCGAAGGTCAAGATCGTCGACGTGCGCACCAATGCCGAGCGCGACTGGGTCGGCCGCATCGCCGCGCCCGAATCCCAGCACGTGGCGGTGCAATGGGCCACCTACCCCGGCGGCCAGCCCAATCCCCAGTTCGGCGAGCAACTGGCGCAGGTCGCGGGTAAGGACGAGGTCCTGCTCTTCCTGTGCCGCTCGGGCGTGCGCTCGCGCCACAGCGCACGCGTGGCGACCGAACTCGGTTACGCCAATTCGTTCGACATCCTGGAAGGCTTCGAGGGCGACCGTGATGCCGAGGGACACCGCAAGACGGTCGGCGGCTGGTGCAAGGCGGGCTTGCCCTGGATCGGAGCGTGACCGTGTGCATGCCGCGATAACCCGTAGGGTGGACGGGGAACCCGTCCACCCTACCTTGCTCAGTTCGCGGGAAGCACCAGCACCTGCAGCCCCGACGGCGTTTCCGGCGCGCGATACACGCGCTGGATCGCCTTCCTGAAATCCTCCGGCTTCGCCTTCGGAATGTGCGTGAAGGTCTGCGGGTTCAGGTCGACCAGCGGGAACCAGGAACTCTGCACCTGCACCATGATGCGATGGCCTCGGCGGAAGGTGTGGTTGACCTGGCCCATCTCGAAATTCACCGGCTCGACCTTGCCCGGCGTGAAGGGCTCCGGCTTCTCGTAGCTGTTCCTGAACTTGCCGCGCAGCGGGTTGCCGCGCACCAGTTGCTGGTAGCCGCCCAGCGCCAGCTGGGGCGCGGCGGGGTCGGCGCTGCGGCGCGCTTCCTGCGGTTGCGGGTAGGACGCCGGCCAGACGTCGATCAGCTTCACGACCCAGTCGGCATCGGTGCCGGTGGTCGAGACGAACAGCTTCGGCCTCACGGGTCCCGCAATCGTCACGTCTTCTTCCAGCACCTCGCTCTGATAGACCAGCACATCAGGGCGCTTGGCGGCGAAGCGCTGGTCCGAGACCATGTATTCCTGGGGCACGCCCGTCGCCGGGTAACCGATGAAGGGCACCGGCTTGCGCGGATCGGCCACGTATTCGTCGAAGCCGGCGCCGCCGCCAGCGGCGGGCTGCGTCCACCCCAGCTTGCCGTCGGCGCCAAAGTACAGCGTGCGTGGCTTGGCCTGCACTGGCGGCCAGGCGGCGTAGCGGCGCCAGACGTTGCTGCCGGTTTCAAAGGCGGTGACCTCGGCCAGGCTCGCCGCCGGCTTCACGCCCTTCAGGTGCTGCTCGAAGAAGGGGAACTGCAGCTCCTTGCGGAAGTACTCGGAGGTCTTGCCGTCGAAGCCGACATGCCCCAGGCGCGCGCCCTCGCCGCGCGCCCAGCCGCCGTGCACCCAGGGTCCCATCACCAGGCCATTGAAGATGCCGGGGTTCTGCTTCTCGATCGCGCTGTAGGTCGTGAACGGGCCTTGCGGGTCTTCCGCGTCGAACCAGCCGCCCACCGTCAGCACGGCCGCCTTGACGTTCTTCATGCGCGGGCCGATCGCGCGCGACTGCCAGAACTCGTCGTAGGTGTCGTGCTCGATCGTCGGCACCAGCAGGTCGCGCTGGGCGTCGCTCATGGTCGCCAGGATGTTCGGCAGCGTCAGGCGCTTGAGGAAGAAGTCGTAGCCGTCGGTCTCGCCATAGTCGAAATCGGCGCGGGTCTTGGGTAGCGGCGTCGGGTTCGGCATCGAGGTGAAGGCGGCGTAGAAATCGAAGTTCGCGGCCAGCATGAAGGCGCCGCCGTGGTAAGAGTCGTCGCCCATGTACAGGTCGGCGATCGGGGCCTGCGGCGAGGCGGCCTTGATCGCCGGGTGCGAGTCGATGATGCTGGCCGAGGTATAGAAGCCGGGATAGCTGATGCCGTGGATGCCGACCTTGCCGTTATGGTTGGGGACGTTTTTCAGCAGCCATTCGACGGTGTCGTACATGTCCTGGCTTTCCTCGCCCTCGCCCGCCAGGCGCTTGGCCTTGCCGTGCGGCGTCATCTCCTGCCAGGTCCCTTCCGACATGAAGCGCCCGCGCACGTCCTGCTTCACGAAGATGTAGCCGGCGTCCTCGAACTCGCGCGAGGGGCCGATGGCGTCCGGGAACCAGTCGACGCCGTAGCGCAGCTCGCCCTGGGCGTGCACGCCGGCGCTGTAGGGCGTGCGCTGCATCAGGAAGGGCCAGCTGCGCGACGCGTCCTTCGGCACGTAGACGGTCGTGAACAGTTTCACGCCGTCGCGCATCGGGATGCGGTACTCGTGCTTGGTGTAGCGCTCGCGCAGGTCGCGCTTGGGTACAGGCGCGTCGGCGGCCTGTCCGGCGGCGTTGACGGCAAGCGCAGGGGAAGAACCGAGCGCCAGCGCGATGCTCAGGGCCAGGAGGGAAAGCGTACGACGCATGGAATTCTTTCGGAACGGATACACGGGCCGCCAGTGTAATCGCATTCCAACAAGAATTGCTATTCGGTCAAGCCGTTGCCCGGATGCGCAGCGGAGTGCGCCGCCACGCGCTGCCGTACGATGTTAATGTGGCCGCGCAAGCCATACAGCCCATCGGCATACGCGAGCGGCACCGAGACGTGGTTGACGCTCTCCTCGATGTCGTCGAGGCGGCGCAGCAAGTCCTCACGGACGATCTCGCGTTGCGCCTCGTTCGCCTCCGCCTGCACGCCCTCCCAGGCCTGCTCGACCGCGCGCAGTTCCCCGTACCAGCGGTAGACGCGCGAGCGCACGCGCCACACGTAGAGCGGCGGGACGATCTTCGACAAGGGAATCACCAGCGCCGCGAGCGCGACGACCACGACCCACAGCCGGTCGAACAGGTTGGCCAGCCAGAAGCTCATGTAACGCTGCAGGAAAGGCGGGCCGTCGCGGTAGTACTTCGCCGCTTCTTCCGACACCGGGATCTCGGTGTATTTCGGCGAGGGGAACTGGCCCTGCTGCTGGAACCACCCTGCCCCGCCGTGGATCTCGCCGGCCGCCTTGACGAACAGGTCGACCAGGGCCGGGTGCAGGTCTTCCCGCGCCACCAGTGTCGCCGTCGGTGCGATCAGGTGGTAGTCCTGAGCCGGGATGTCGCGCCCGAGGTCGACGATCCCGCGCGGCAGCGTCACGTGGGTGAGGAAAGGCAGGCGGCGCGTGTAGGCTTCGGCCTGGGCGAAGTTGAACAGGCGGATGCCGGGCGTCTGCAGCAGCATCTGGATCAGCGGCGCTTCCGGCGCCGAGCTGAAGACCAACCCGTCGATGCGCCCGGCCAGCAGTTCGACGGTGGCCGGCGTGTTCTCGAGCGCGCCGATGGTCAGCTCGTTCGGTTCGACGCCGTTCACGGCCAGCACCTGGCGGAACAGGGTCGGCACGCCCGTGCCCTCCGGCCCGAGGTTGATGCGCAGGCCGCGCAGGCCGGTGAGGTTATTGGTTTTGACGGAGTCGCGCAGGAACAGCCAGACCGGTTCCGTGAACAGGCTGCCCAGCGACACGAGGCCGAGCTTGCCGGCCTGCTCTTCGTTGGTGGAGCCGCTTTGTACAAAAGCGATGTCGGCTTGCCCGTGCTGCAGGCGTGCCAGGTTTTCCTGGGAGCCAAGCGAAGGCTGGAGGGTGACGGCGATGCCGTGGCGTTGGAGTTCCTGCGCGTATTGCTTGCCGAAGGCTTCGTAGGCGCTGTTTTCCTGGCCGGTGGCCAGGCGCACCTGGGTCGGGGGCGCCGGGTCGACCAGCAGCCAGGCGACGAAGCAGGCGATGCCGACTAGGACGATCGTCGGCCCGGCGGCGACCAGCAGGTCGCGCAGGGACACGAAGCTGAAGTTGCGGATGCGCGAGACTGCGCGCCGGCTGGCCTGGCGCGCGCGTTCGCCTGTCGGTGTTCTTCTCACCTCAGAACAGGGTCTGCGGCCGCTCCGGCTGCTCTTCCTGCGGAGGCTTCGGCTGCGGCTTCGGCTGCGCCGGCTTCGACTCCGCCTTCGGTTTCGGCTCTGCAGCCTTCGGTTTCGGCTCCGCCGATGCCGGCTTCGCCTCTGCCGTCTTCGGCTTTGGCTCTGCCGACGCCGGCTTCGATTCCGCCGCCTTTGGCTTCGACTCTGCAGGCTGCAGCTTCGGCTCCGGCTTCGGCTGCGCCGGTTGCGGCTCGGCAGCCTCCGGCTGCAATTGCGCCGGCTGCGACTGTACCGGCTGCGACTGTGCCAACTGCGGCGCCGCCTTCTGCGGCTGCGGCTGCAGCAGCTGCGCCGACACGCCGCCGCGCGAGGCTTCGATCATCGGCATCAGGCTCGGCGCCAGCGTGGTCAGCAACTGCACCGGCAGCGCGCTGGTGAAGTCGTAGTTTTCCGACTGCGGGCCGTGCACGTAGGCCGTCATGGTGCCGAAGAAGCGTTCGCCGATGTTGAACACGAAGGTCGCCGAGCGGTTCACGTAGCGCGACTCGATCAGGCGTCCGCCCCTCGCGTAGACGTCGAAACGCTGGTCGCCGGTGCCGGTCTTGCCGCCCAGGGCGATGACGTTGCCGTCCTGGAGGGCGAAGGCCGTCTTGACGCGCTTGGCGGTACCGTCCGAGACGACGCCGCGGATGGCGTCGGCCACGGTGCGCGCCACCTCCGGCGACAGCACCACTTCGTGCTCGACCTTGCCGGAACGCTTGACCAAGGTCTCGTAAGGCGTGTCCTTGGCGAAGTGCAGCGAATCGATGCGTTCGACCGGTTTGCGCACGCCGCCGTTGACGATGATGCCCATCAGCTCGGCCAGCGCGGCCGGACGGTCGGCCGAGGCCCCCAGCGTGGTCGCGTAGGACGGCACCAGCGAATCGAAGGGGTAGCCCATCTTCTTCCACTGCGCGTGGATTTTCAGGAAGGACTCGACCTCGAGCAGGCCGGCGATGCGCTTGTCCTGGGCGTTCTTGCGGTTGGTCTTGAACAGCCAGGAATACACTTCCTGGCGCTCCTTGACGCTGGCGCCCACCACTTCGCTCCAGCCGGCCTTCGGATGGTTGCGCAGGTAGCCCACCAGCCACAGTTCCAGCGGGTGCACCGAGGCGACATAGCCGCGGTCGGCCAGCGACATGTTGGCCGGGGCGTACTGGTCGTACATCTTCTCGATGCGTTCCGGGTCGACCTCGTTCGGCACCGCATTGTCGATGAAGGCGCTGAACTGCTGCAGGGTCGCAGTCGGGGCGATCGTGCGGTGCACCGCCGCCAGTTTCGAGGCGGCCGGGCGTACGCCGGCCAGCAGCAGGGCCTGCACCTCGTTCGGGTTCTTGCCCTTGTACTTGTTCCAGAACTTCGCCAGGAAGGTCTTGCCTTCGGCGTCGGCGAAGCGCGCCAGGTACTGGGCGCGGCGCGGATCGTCGGCGTCGGCCAGCAACGCAGCCGAGGAACCCGGCAGCTGGAACATGTAGTAGCGCGCGACGTCGCGCATCATGCGCACGAAGACCAGGTTCGTGGACTGCTGCAGCGCCTCCTGCACCGTCATGATCTTCGAGTTGTCGAGCTTGCTGAAGTTGCCGAAGTAATGCAGGCCGCCGCCGGTGAAGAAGCCTTCGCCCGGGTTGGCCGAGTACTTGCGCAGCATGGCCGCGTCGAGCATGGCCTTCAGGCCGCGGTCGGCGTTGGCCGGCAGCGCCAGGAAGTACTCGACCGCCCACTGGCTCATGCGGTCCTTGGGGTCGATGCGCGCTTCGCGCAGGGCCTTCGGGTCGAGCGCTTCGTAGCGGCGGTAGAGCTGGTCGACGATGTCGAGGTAGGTGACGAGCGTGCGCAGCTTGGCGGTCGAGCCGAGGTCGAGCTTGGCCTGCTCGTTGATGTCGAGCGGCTGGTCGTAGTTGTCGGTCTGGACGCGCAGGTAGTTGACGTTCTCGCCGCGCTCCATCAGGGTGAAGCTGTAGACCACCTGGGCCGGGTCGCCGTTGCCGAGCAGGCCCTTGCCGGTGAGGCCGGCCGCCTGCGCCGCTTCGGCGCTGGTGAGCTGGCGCAGCACGTTGGTGACGGCCTGCTGCGCCTGGCCGTCGAGCGTGGAGACGACCGACATGTCGAGGCGGTCGAGGTTGTACAGGCGCGGCTCGCCCAGCATGTAGCCGAGGTGGTTGCGCACCGCATTGGCGGCCTTGCGCGACACGAAGGCGTTGGCGGCCGGCGGTTCGACGCCGGAATGCAGGGCCGGATGCAGCTTGGCGCGCAGGGCCGCGTCGCGCAGCTGGGGCGTGATCACGCCGGACTGGGCCAGCACGCGCAGGTGGCTGTCGGTCAGGGTTTCGAGGTCGTCCTTGCCGGCGCCAAGATAGTAGGCGGGACGGCGCTGGGCGATCATCAGCGACAGCGCCTCCTTGTAGACGAGCACGGCTTCGGGCGTGTCGAGACGGCCCTTGAGCATGCTGCTCACCTTGGCAAAATCGCGGCCGTACCAGACCCACATGCCGTCGCCGATGCCGTTCACTTCGCCGTAGCCGGGCTTGGCCGACAGCGGCACCGTGTTCAGGTAGTCGAGCACGATCTGGCGCCGGGTGCCGGTGGTGTCTTCGCCGTCGCGGTAGGCGCGCAGCGTGGCCGAGGCCATCTGGACCAGCTTGTCGCCGAGCGAGGCGGTGCGCCCTTCCGGCGAATGGCGGTATTTTTCGATCTGGGTTGCCAGCGTGGAGCCGCCCGCGACGCGCCCGCCGCCGCCGATGCCGACCGAGGACAGCACCTTGTCGAACACGGCCTTCGAGAAGCGGTCCCATTCGACGGCCGGGTTGCGTTTCGGGTAAGCCGGGTCGAGCAGCTCGCGGTTTTCGATGAACAGCAGGCTTTGTACCAGCAGTTGCGGCGCGTCGTCGAAACGCTCGTAGGAGCGCTCGGGGAAGCGCGAGCCGAACAGCGGCTGGCCGTGCCAGTCGAGGATCTCGAGGCCGGTACGGGTCTTTTCGTGGTAGGTGGCGAACAGGCCGTGGTCGGCCAGTTCCAGCATCTTCGGCGACATGCGCGCCTGTGCGTCGACGACGTAGTCGCGCGTCTGCAGCTTGGCCAGGTAGGTCGGCAGGTGCGCGTAGCCGAGGCGCGCGTCGTAGGGGCTCATGGCCGGGAAGCGGATCGCGTCGCTCGGCCCCTTGGCCATGCGGAAGTGCACGTCCTCCATCATGCGGGCGAAGACCTTGGCCTGCAGGGTCGAGGTACGGGTTTCGTAGACAGCATAGGCCGAGCCGGCGGCGACAACCACCAGCAGCAGGCCGAACAGGATGCGCTTGCCGCGGCCCTTGCCGCGTGGCGGCTCGCCTTCGCGCTCGGGCTCCTGCGGCGGCTCGCCGGCGCCGTCCGGCACGGGCTGGTCGACGGCCGCGGCGGTGGCGCCGCTCACGAGCGAAAGGTGGGGAACGGTGTCGTACTGCGGGTCCTCCTGGGCCGCCGCGTCCAGGACCGGCGCGGCATTGCCTTCAGGGCGGGCGCGCAGGTTGCGCACTGCGCGAAATACGTTACGAGGCCGTTTGAAACGGCGAGTGCTTTCCATGATGGCTTAACCGGTTTGAATCGTTTTTCCTGCAATGCCTGTCAACCTGCTCGCCATCCTTGCTACCGGTCTGTTCGAGTGATCGAGGTCGTCGTTGGTTCAGATGAGCACGCCAAAAACACGGTGATTTTTTGCGACTCCGAAGCCATCATTCCACCACATCAACAGGTCTTCCACGTAGCCCTGTTCAACAAATTTGACCTGCCCTGATCTTTTTCGCAAAAAAACAACGGCAGAGTTATCGGGATGGCATTGATGCCTACAGGCATGGGTATTCCACTCCTACACGGCCGAGCCGGCAGGGTCTGCGCGGCCGTTTTTTCAGGCCGGCGCCAGGGCGCCCGCATCGGCCAGGCGCAGCTCTTCCAGGGCCTGCAAGCAATAGTATTGGTACCACAATCCTGTGAACAAAAAGATCACGAGATAAAGCCAGGCCGACAGGATGGCGAGCACCGGGAACAGCACCACCGCCAGCACGGCGCCGCCCATCCAGGCGATGCCGGGCAAGGCGCCGAGCGCGCCCGAGGCCATGCCGATCGCCAGCAGCGGCCAGCGGTGCCGGTGCATGATGGTCTTGCGCTCGGCGGTGCTGGCGTGGGCGGCCAGGGCGTCGTAGCTCATCACGCGCGAAGCCACCCAGCCCCACAGCGCGGCCTGCACCAGCACCGCCAGCGGCGGGATCGCGTACAGCGGCACCGTGCACAGCCACAGCAGCGCGAACACCACCACGCTCGTCACGTTCATCCAGACGCTGCCGGCGAAGCTGCCGCCCTCCTTCTGCTCGAGCTTCGGATAGTCGCGCCGGCTGACGTGGCGCTCGATCGCGGGCATCGCGAAGATGCCCATGAACAGCAGCGACGAGGCTATCATCACCGGCAGCAGCAGGATGATGGCCATCATCGGCACCACGACCACTTTCAGCGCCCCCAGGCCCAGGGTCGACAGCATGCCACCGCTCGACTGGAACCAGCCGTAGTCGAGGAACAATGCGTGCAGCCAGTCGAGCAGGCCCGGCAAAAATGCCCACAGCAGGCCGCCCCAGACCAGCAGCGCCAGCAGCAGCGGCAGGAAGGACAGCGCCAGCATGCGCCGCGAGAACTGGGCGCGCAGGGCGCGGCGCCAGGCGCCGGCGACGCGGTTCATGACTCACTCCGGTGGACGAACGGGACAGGTGCTGGCATGGTCGGGCGCTTCCAGGAATCAAAAGGTCATTGTAGACAAAGTTAAAGTGAAGGTGCCGTGAGGCGTCCCGAATAGCGCGTTGCGGCACCATGCACTACAATCGCCCCCTCAATCCCGCATATAGAAGGAACAACATGACCACTACCACCACCGCATCCGGCCTGCAGTACGAAGACACCGTCGTCGGCGAAGGCGCCGAGGCGAAAGCCGGCGCCTACGTCACCGTCCACTACACCGGCTGGCTGCGCAACGACGACGGCACGGCAGGCGCGAAGTTCGATTCGAGCAAGGACCGCAACGACCCGTTCCAGTTCCCGCTGGGCGCCGGCCACGTGATCCGCGGCTGGGACGAAGGCGTGCAGGGCATGAAGGTCGGCGGCCAGCGCCGCCTGACGATTCCGGCCAACCTCGGCTACGGCGCACGCGGCGCCGGCGGCGTGATCCCGCCGAACGCCACCCTGATCTTCGACGTCGAACTGCTGGCAGTGTAAACGTCCAAGCCTCAGGCAAGGATGACGGCGCCCGCGGGCGCCGTTTGCTTTTCCAGGGGCGGCCAAGGTCGAGCATGCCCTCTAAAATGCGGCGCAAAACCCCATCCTCCGAGGCACGGTGCGCTAAGATGGCCGCGTGCATTGCCTAACCGTCAATGCTTATTGAGCAACCACCGAGAGGAATTATTATGAGCTTGCAAGACCAGTTCACCCAGGCCCAGGCCGATTCGAAGAACCTGCCGGAACGCCCGGACAACATGACCTTGCTGAAGATTTACGCGCTGTTCAAGCAGGCCTCCGTGGGCGACGCCACCGGCGAGCGCCCGGGCTTCACCGACATGGTCGGCCGCGCCAAGTTCGACGCGTGGGACGGCCTGAAAGGCACCTCGAAAGAGGAAGCGATGCAGCAGTACATCGATCTGATCGAAGAGCTGAAGGGCTGATGTTGTAGGGTGGGCACTTGTGCCCACGCGGTCGCACCGGGGCATGCCGCAAGGGTTCCAGTGACGGCAACATCGATCAAGCGATGAGACCGCGTGGACACAAGTGTCCACCCTACCAACCCCTCACGCCGCGGCAAACACCCGGCGCATCTTGTCGCTGACCTTCGCCTCGATCGCGGGCCCGAAGGCGCTCATCAGGAATCCGAGCTTGATCCGCAGCGCCGCGCGCTGCTCGCCCAGGGTCAGGGCGCCTTCCACACCGCTGCGTTCGAAACGCAACACATCCCCATCCCAGCGGCACTGCATGCCGAATTCGGCGGCCACCTTGTCGGCCACCTGTTGCGCCGCGGCGCGCGCCGCATCAGGGCTCAGGTTGTGTTCCTGGACGATCTGGATGTCCGCCATCTGTGTTTCCTTCCTCTGTAACGCAAGACAATCCGCCATGATGCCAGTTGCATGGAGCTGATGCCAGTCCACTGTGCAATTGATACGGGTCAAAACCCGATCCGCCCGGGGCGCGAGTATTTGATGAGCTCAGTTAATGAGATATCTCAATTACGTGAGGATGCGCCATGGAACAACATCGAGCCCTGCTGCCCGACGACCCCGTCACCGCCGAGCGCGACCAGCCCCCGGTCGCCTTCGTTCCCACCCCGAGCGCCGCCTACCGCCAGCACCGCAAGGCCGCCAAACTGCTCGACCAGCCGGGCATGCCGCGCGGTGCCGACGCCCCGCCCAACCCCGATGTTCCCCTGCCCTATGCCTTCGGTGCGCGGGTGCTGATGTGGAAGCAGGACCCGTCGGTGCTGGAGATGGGCACGCGCAAGGCCTTCCTGCCGGGCATCGTGCTGGCCGGCCCTAGAGATGCTCGCATCTCGTCAGGCGCGCCTGGTATCTCCCCGGTGGAGCCGAACGCCTTCGGCGACTTCGTGACCATGCCGGACACGCCGCAGTTCGACGCCGTCCACACCTTTGCCGTGGTGCGCCAGACCCTCACCATGTACCAGCGCTCGCTGTCCTCGGCCGGCGCCGAAATGCCGCTGCCCTGGCAATGGAACAGCAGCATCGACACGGCGCCGCTGCAGATCTTCCCCTACGGCCTGCCGAACGTGATGAACGCCTTCTACAGCCGCACCCAGAATTGCCTGAAGTTCGGCGACTTCGTGCCCTCCGGGCAGAGCGAGCGGGTGTTCACCTGCCGCTCCTTCGACATTGTCGCCCACGAAACCGGCCATGCCGTCCTGGATGGCCTGAAACCCCACTGGCTGCTGGCCGACGCGCCGCCGCAAACCGGCGGCATGCACGAAGCCTTCGGCGACCTCACCGCGATCTTCCTGGCGCTCTCGCAGCTCGACCAGTGCGAAGCGGTGGTGGCCCAGACCAAGGCCCGCCTGCACGACAAGACCTTCCTGGCCGACATCGCCGAGCAGTTCGGGCTGGCGCTGGGCGGCACCACCGGGCTGAGGAACGCCGACAACGACCTGACGCTGTCCCAGGCGGGCACCCAGGTGCATGCGATCTCGCAGGTGTTCACGGGCGCCGTGTACGACATCCTGGCCGACATCTTCGCGCTCGAGCGCAACCCGGCCTTCGAGGACGACGCCGCCGTGCTGCACCGGGTCGCGGCCTGGCTGCGCGGGCTGGTGCTGCGCGCCCTCGTCGCGGCCCCCGACATTGCCGCCACCTATGCCGACGTCGCCAACGAGATGCTGCGCCTGACCCTGGAGGACGGCAAGCCGGCCGCCTGGAGCGACGCCATCCGCCACCAGTTCACGATCCGCGAAGTGGTGGCCGAACCCGAGTATGCGGGCGAAGCGCCGGCCCCGGCCGATCCGACCGACACCGCCTCGCCCCTGGCCGCATCCCTGACCTCGGGCGGCTTCAGGCGGCTGGCCGCCGGCGTCTGCGACGCGCCGGGCGCCCAGCAGGACCGGCGCGCCTGCTGCGGCACCATGAACCTGGCCGAGTACTACAACATCGAACGCGTGCTCGAGGCCGAAGCCCAGGCCCTGGCGCGCTGGTGCGCCGAGCGCGGGCGCAACGGGCCGGCCGGCGAAGGCACGAACGAGATGCCGGCGCCCGACGAGTCGAGCGCGATGGCGGCCGCGGCCATTGCAACCGCGGCGGCGGCGGACCGTTCGTGAAGATCCGTGCCAACCTGACCGGCGGCTTCGCCGGCCTCGCGCGGCAGGTCGAGCTCGACACGGCCTGCCTCCCCGGTGGACGCGACCTCGAAGCGCTGCTGCACCGGGTCGATTTTTTCGGCGCCGCGCCGTCCTGCGCGGTCGGGGCGGACCTGCCGCGCTGGGAGATCACGGTCGAGGATGGGGGACGCTGCAAGTCGGTGGTGCTGGCTGACGATGGGTCGCTCGGGGCGACGGAGTGGCCGGCCCTGCTGGCGCACCTGAAGGCTTCCGGGTCTGCTGGCACGGGTTGAACGCGTGGAGTGGTGCGGGCTAGATGCCCGCATCACGCGAAGCAGACGTCAAGGTTGAAAGCTGCTCATGCGTTCGGGTGGAGCCGACCACCCTACGGCAAACAGCCGGCATGGCAGCATACGACGTAGGGTGGTCGGCTCCACCCAGGTCTCTTGGCAGCGGCGTTGCGTGCGCCGCCCACGCGTTCAACCGCCCGATGAACCGCCGCGGACCACCCAAATCGCGCGTCACGCAGCTCATTTGCTTATGTATATTGTGTCTAAGCGTAATTTGTAGGAAAAGCTGAATTGCCCTAAAATACAGTGCTTTGCCATGTTGGCGGCCTCACCTCGCGCTGACGCTGCGGCACCCCACCATAGATAGGACTGTTATGACCCACGTTGTCACCGAATCGTGCATCCGCTGCCGGTATACCGACTGCGTCGATGTATGCCCGGTCGATTGTTTCCGGGAAGGCCCGAATTTCCTCGCGATTGATCCCGACGAGTGCATCGACTGCGCCGTTTGCGTGGCCGAGTGCCCGGTCAATGCGATCTATGCCGAGGAAGACGTGCCGGGCGACCAGCAGCAATTCATCAAGCTCAACGCCGACCTGTCGCGCTTCTGGCCGTCGATCACCAAGACCAAGCCGGCCCTTCCCGACGCGGAAGAGTGGAAAGACGTCAAGAGCAAGCTGGACCAGCTGGCGCGCTAAGCGCAAGCGCAGCAGCTCCAGCGCCTGCTGGCGCCGGTTTTCAGCCGTCGTCAGCAGCGTCGCTCCATCCATGGCACACTAGCGGCCATCGCAACATCGGGCACGCATCAGAAGCACGGCGCCCGCGCCTCTCATTTCAAAAATCAACAGGATTAGTGCATGACTATCAGTGCCACCCACGATGCGGGCAGCATCGCCCCTAACAGTTCGTTTGCCGGCGCCATCGACGCCGACGCTGTCATCATCGGCGCGGGCCCGGTCGGCCTGTTCCAGGTCTTCGAACTCGGCCTGCTCGAGATCAAGGCCCACGTCATCGACTCGCTGGCAGCCGTCGGCGGCCAGTGCGTGGAACTGTATCCGGACAAGCCGATCTACGACATCCCTGCCGTGCCCGTGTGCACCGGCCAGGAACTGACCGACAACCTGCTCAAGCAGATCGAGCCGTTCGAGCCGACCTTCCACCTGGGCCAGGAAGTGACCACCGTGCAGCGCCGCGAAGACGGCCGCTTCAACGTCGAGACCTCGACCGGTACCCAGTTCATCACCAAGACCATCTTCATCGCCGCCGGCGTCGGTTCGTTCCAGGCGCGCACGATCAAGGTCGACGGCATCGACAAGTTCGAAGGCAGCCAGCTGCACTACCGCGTCAAGGATCCGGCCCTGTTCGAAGGCAAGAACCTGGTCATCTGCGGCGGCGGCGACTCCGCCCTGGACTGGGCCCTGAACTTCGTCGGCAAGGCCGAATCGGTCGTGCTGGTGCACCGCCGCGAAGACTTCCGCGCAGCACCTGCTTCGGTCGCCAAGATGAAGCAGCTGTGCGACGAGTACGAGATGCAGCTGATCACCGGCCAGGTCACCGGCTTTGACGAAAAAGACGGCCAGCTGAGCGAAGTCAAGGTCACCGGCGCCGACGGCGTCACCCGCCGCGTCCCGCTCGACATGCTGATGGTCTTCTTCGGCCTGTCGCCGAAGCTCGGCCCGATCGCCGAGTGGGGCCTGGACATCGAACGCAAGCAGCTGAAAGTGGTCGACACCGAGAAGTTCGAAACCAACGTGCCGGGCATCTTCGCCGTGGGCGACATCAACACCTACCCGGGCAAGAAGAAGCTGATCCTGTCGGGCTTCCACGAAGCGGCCCTGGCCGCCTTCGGCGCCGCCCCGTACATCTTCCCGGACAAGAAGATCCACATGCAGTACACGACGACCTCGCCGAAGCTGCACAAGATCCTCGGCGTCGAGACGCCGGTGTTCGATTAATTCGGCTCAGTTACTCAAATACGACAATGCCCCGGTCCTCCGGGGCATTTGTTTTTATGTGTGTCGCATCACTGACGCCCTATCGTAAAGGGGTGTATAAAACCTCTAAGCGCGCATCGAAACGCAGTCCGGTCGGGAACAGATATTTCCAACGGACAAGCGAGTTACCCTATAATGATTTGATGAAATCGCGCAGGACGCGCGACGCGCACCACACGAAGGATTACTATGCTCTACCAATTGCACGAGATGCAACGCTCCTTCCTGACCCCGCTGATGCAATGGGCGGATGCGTCATCGAAGCTGTTTTCGAACCCGGTTTCCCCTTTTGCCCACACTCCGTTTTCCCAGCGTATCGCCGCCGGGTACGAGCTGATGTACCGCCTGGGCAAGGACTACGAAAAACCGGCGTTCGGCATCGACACCACCACGATCAAGGGCGAGACAGTCGGCATCATCGAAGAAGCCGCCGTCACCAAGCCATTCTGCAAGCTGCTGCATTTCAAGAAAGCCCTGCCCGAAGCGGCCGCCGCCAGCCTGGCCCAGCCGACCGTGCTGCTGGTCGCGCCCCTGTCCGGCCACCACTCGACGCTGCTGCGCGACACGGTGCGCGCCCTGCTGCCCGACCACGACGTGTTCATCACCGACTGGATCGACGCGCGCATGGTGCCGCTGTCCGACGGCCCCTTCCACCTGCACGACTACATCTATTACGTGCAGGACTTCATCCGCGCCCTCGGCCCGGACGTGCACGTCATTTCCGTCTGCCAGCCGACCGTGCCGGTGCTGGCCGCCATCTCGCTGATGGCGTCGAATAACGATCCGAAGCTGCCGAAGACGATGACGATGATGGGCGGCCCGATCGACCCGCGCAAGTCGCCGACCGCCGTCAACGACCTGGCCACCGAAAAGCCCTTCTCGTGGTTCGAAAACACCGTGATCTATTCGGTGCCGGGCAATTACCCGGGCTTCGGCCGCAAGGTCTATCCGGGCTTCCTGCAGCACGCCGGCTTCATCGCCATGAACCCGGGCCGCCACGCCCAGAGCCACCGCGAGTTCTACCAGCACCTGGTGCGCGGCGACGACGAATCGGCGGAGAGCCACCGCCAGTTCTACGACGAGTACAACGCCGTGCTCGACATGCCGGCCGAGTACTACCTCGACACCATCAAGACCGTGTTCCAGGAATTCCGCCTGCCGGCAGGCACCTGGGAAGTCGGCGGCCAGCTGGTCCGCCCGCAGGACATCAAGACCGTGGCCCTGTTCACCATCGAAGGCGAGCTCGACGACATCTCGGGCGCCGGCCAGACCCAGGCCGCGCACGACCTGTGCAGCAGCATTCCGGAGCACATGAAGCGCGACTTCGTGGCGCCGAAGGCCGGCCACTACGGCATCTTCTCGGGCCGCCGCTGGCGCGACGTCATCTGCCCGAAGATCGGCGCGTTCATCCGCGAATTCAGCTGACCGGATGTAGCGAAAACGAGAATGCCGCGCACTGCGCGGCATTTTTTTATGTCACCGCAGGGTGATCAAGGCGCGTCTTCGCGCCGGTCTTCCCCACGCGCGAAGTCGGTGTCGACATCGTCGTCGTGGTGTTCGCGCCGGTCGCCGTGGCGGCGGTCTTCCGGCGGCGTCTCGTGTTTATCCTTGTCCACTTCGCTGTTATTGCTGCCGGGACGGTGTGTCGCCGTTCCGTCGGCAGCCAGCAAAGGGGCGATGATCCATTCGTTCATTGTGTTCTCCGATAGGGGCAAAGGCCGCTGTCCTGGCATGTCGCCATGATAACAGCGGCCTTCGCACATGCCCGTTCGGTTGCCGACGCGATCGCCGGCTCAGTTGCCCAGGAATACGCTGGCGATGATGCCGGTCGCGATCGCGGCCAGCACGTAGTCGTTACCGACCTGCACCCAGTGGTGTCCGCGCGGCGGCGCGCTCAGGCGGTGGGCGCGCCAGTTGTCGACCACGTAATGGCGGGTGTGGTACACCGGCGGCAGGCGCTGGCCGCGGTAGAGGTCGTGGCGCGGTCCGGCGCCGCGGGCCTGGCGGTAGTCGCGGCGGTCGTCCCTGGCGTCGCGGCGCGCTTCGCGTTGGGCGTCGCGGTAGTCGCGGCGTGCTTCGCGCTGGGCGTCGCGGTAATCGCGCCGGTCTTCACGCCGATCGTCGCGGCGGTCTTCGCGGCGCTCCTGGGCGCGGTCGTAACCGCGGTCCTGGGCAGTTGCCGGGAAACTGGCGGCTAGTAGAGCCGCAATCATGGCTTGCGCAATCAATCTGGTTTTCATGTGTTTCCTCCCATAGATGTGGGCTGGCTTGCCCATACCGGGAGTTAGCCACCGATCGCGACTTCCTTCTGTACGCTCCAGCACTCAGTGCAGAGCTCGCTTGAGAACGCCGCCGCCCGCGCCGCGCCTGCCCTTTCATCGCGCATTTATTGGATAATGACGGCTTTAGCCCGACGCCCCGCCGTGACCAAGACCCTTGCCGACCTGATCGAAGACCAGCTGCCGCAGACGCAGTGCACCAAGTGCGGCTATCCGGCCTGCCGTCCGTATGCGGAAGCGATCGCCCGTGGCGAAGCCGAGATCAACCAGTGCCCGCCGGGCGGCATGGAAGGCGTGCGGCGCCTGTCCAGCGTCACCGGGCGCCCGGTGATCCCGATCAATCCCGCCAACGGCATCGAGCGCCCGCGTCCGGTCGCCTTCATCGACGAATCGCTCTGCATCGGCTGCACCCTGTGCATCCAGGCCTGCCCGGTGGACGCCATCACCGGCGCGGCCAAGCAGATGCACACCATCCTGCCCAGCCTGTGCACGGGCTGCGACCTGTGCGTGGCGCCCTGCCCGGTCGACTGCATCAGCATGGTCCCGGTCACCGGCGACGCCACCGGATGGGCTGCCTGGTCGCAGGCGGCGGCCGACGCAGCGAGGGCCCGCCACGATTTCCGCAGCGAGCGCTTGAAACGCGAGCGCGAGGAAAACGAGGCGCGGCTGGCAGCCAAGGCCGTCGAAAAGATGCGCGAAGTCACCGCCGAAGCCACCAACACGCCCGAAGAACTGGCCGAGAAGGAACGCAAGCGCGCGATCATCGCGGCAGCCATGGAGCGCGCCCGCCTGCGTGCGGCCGCAAGCAGCCCGGCCGAGCCTCCCGCCCCGCCCAAAGAATAAGACGAGCTAATGAATCCGGCAAAACGATTAGAAATATTTACGCGCTTTCGCAACGCCAATCCCAAGCCGACCACCGAGCTGGAATACACGACACCGTTCGAATTACTGATCGCCGTGCTGCTGTCGGCGCAGTCGACCGACGTCGGCGTCAACAAGGCCACGCGCCGCCTCTACCCGGTGGCGAACACGCCGCAGAAGATCCTCGACCTCGGCCTGGACGAACTGAAGACCTATATCTCGACCATCGGCCTGTACAACACCAAGGCGAAGAACGTGATCGCCACCTGCCAGATCCTGGTCGACCAGTACGGCGGCGAGGTGCCGCATTCGCGCGAAGCGCTGGAGTCGCTGCCCGGCGTGGGCCGCAAGACGGCCAACGTGGTGCTGAACACGGCTTTCGGCGAGCCGGCCATGGCGGTCGACACCCACATCTTCCGCGTCTCGAACCGCACGAAGATCGCGCCGGGCAAGAACGTCGACGAAGTGGAAATGAAGCTGCTGAAGTTCGTGCCGAAGGACTTTTTGCTGGACGCCCACCACTGGCTGATCCTGCACGGCCGCTACACCTGCGTCGCGCGCCGGCCGAAGTGCTGGAACTGCATCATCAACGACCTGTGCGAGTTCCGCGACAAGACGCCCGCGCCGGACGGATTGATTGCGCCGGACACTACAGGATCGAGCGTGCTCCCGCCAGCTTGAGCAGCAGGCGCGCGACCAGGCACCAGAGGAATTGCATACATACAATGTAATTGCAGCAACTTTCTGCGATAAAATACCGACTGTCGGTAATCAAGCCGCACCGCCCGAGGGTGGCAATCACGGAAAGTACGCGATGGACGGATCACGGCGTTTGCACTCCTTCGATAACCTGCGCGCCATGATGATGTGGCTCGGGATCGTCATCCACGTGGCGATCAACCACACCACCGCCCCTTCCGCCCTGCCCTGGCGCGACAGCCAGACCACCCCGCTCGCCGACCTGCTGCTCACCTTTATCCACGCCTTCCGCATGCCGGTGTTCTTCATCCTGGCCGGTTTCTTCGTGGCGCTGCTCGTCGGCAGGCGCGGCACCGCGGGCATGTTGCGTCACCGGCTGCGCAGGCTGGCCCTCCCCTTCGCCATCTTCTGGCCGCTGATCCTCGTCTGCACGACGGTATTGATGCTGCTGTACCTGAACCTGATGGCCTATGGCAGCGCCGGCCTCGACCAATCGGTGCTGGCGAAATCGAAAGTGACCTCGCCGTTCAACACGATGCACATGTGGTTCGTCTATTACCTGATCTGGTTCTGCGTGCTGACGGCGTGCCTGGCGCCGCTGGCATCCAGGGTGCCGGCCGGAGTACGGGGCGGCGCCGACGCGGCGTTCCGGGCCCTGGCGACGAAGTGGTGGGGGCCGCTGGCGCTGGCCGTCCCGCTGGCCATCGTCGGCTCGTCTTACCGTGCCGGCATCCTGGCGGCGAACGGGTCCTTCATCCCGAACCTGAACGAGCTGGTGCATAACGGGCTGTTCTTCGTCTTCGGCCTGTACCTGCACCGCCACCAGGACGCGCTGTTCCCGCTGTTGACGGCCCGCGCCTGGCGCAACACGGCTGCGGGCTGCGCCGGCTTCGTGCTGGTACTGGCCGTCCTCCGGGCCTTCCTCGCGGACCAACATGGCATTCCCCACATCACCATCCTGTCGGCCTTCCTCTACAACCTCACCAGCTGGCTGTGGAGCTTCGGCCTGATCGGGCTGGCGCTGCGCTACCTGCCGGCGCAGAACCGGGTCCTGCAGTACGTGTCGGACAGCTCGTACTGGGTATTCCTGGTCCATATGCTGGGAACGATCGGATTCGGCGCCCTGCTCTACAGCCAGCCGTTCGGACCAATCACCAAGATGGCGCTGAACATCCTGATGACGACGCTGGCCTGTTTGCTGACTTACCAGCTGCTGGTACGGCATACCCTGATTGGTGTGCTGCTGAACGGGAAGCGGCAGCCGAAAGCGCCGCCGGCAGCGATGCCGGTGGCGGCCGAACCGAAGTGAGTGCGTGGCGCTGTTGCGTGGGGCGCGGGTGGCATGCGTGTTTCGTATGAACTCGCCACTAGCGCCATCGGTAGGGTGGGCTCTTGAGCCCACGCGGACCCAAGCGACCACTGACAGAACAGGCAACAGCCCCGCCAGCCTTTGATCAGCGGGTGGCGGCGATCAAGGTCGTGACGCCGGTAGCGAACGACGCCCGCACGATGCGGCCGTCGGCCACTTCATAAACGCAGAGCATCTCGACCGTGCCCAGGCCTTCGGGGAAATTGCGGGTAACGACTTCAACGTCCGTCACGATGTTGCCGACGACGCTGCGCGTGACGAGCCGCGCGTGCAGGTCCGGCTCCAGGAAGCGGGCGACGTAGCGCGGACGAATCGCCTCATGGCCCTCGGCCAGCAGCGGCCCGTGCAGCGTGAACTGCTGCGCCCCCAAGGCATAGGTCGCCATCAGGGCGTCGATATCCTTGGCATTGTAGGCGTCGAGCTGGGCCTGGACGACGGCGGCGGGATGAATCGAGGTCATGGGTTCAGAGCAGGACAAGGTTGTCGCGATGGACCAGTTCCGGTCCTTCGATGTAGCCGAGGATGGCTTCGATCTCGTTCGAGGAGTGGCGCATGATGCGGCGCACTTCGCTGCTGGTGTAGCTGGTCAGCCCGCGCGCCACCGGCAGGCCGGCCTCGCTCACGCAGGTGATCAATTGGCCGCGGCCGAATTCGCCCTTCACCGCCAGCACGCCGATCGGCAGCAGCGACTTGCCCTCTTGCGTCAGCTTTTGCACGGCGCCGGCGTCGAGCACGACCTCGCCCGCGGTGTGCAGGTGGTCGACCATCCACTGGCGGCGCGCGTTCAGGCGCGTGGTCGGGGCATTCAACTGGGTGCCGATCGCTTCCCCGTTCGCCAGGCGCGTGAGCACGTCCGGCTCGCGGCCCCAGGCGATCACGGTGTGGGCGCCGGAACGGGCGGCGCGGCGCGCAGCCAGCACTTTCGTCAGCATGCCGCCGCGCCCGATGCTGCTGCCGGCGCCGCCGGCCATCGCTTCCAGGGCCTCGTCGCCCGCCTGCGCCTGTTCGATCAGCTTCGCGTCCGGGTCCTTGCGCGGGTCGGCCGAATACAGGCCGCGCTGGTCGGTCAGGATGACAAGGGCGTCGGCCTCGATCAGGTTGGCGACCAGGGCGCCGAGGGTGTCGTTGTCGCCGAACTTGATTTCGTCGGTGACGACGGTGTCGTTCTCGTTGATGATCGGGACCACGCCCAGGCGCAGCAGGGTCATCAGGGTGGCGCGCGCGTTCAGGTAGCGCTCGCGGTCGGCCAGGTCGGCGTGCGTGAGCAGCACCTGGGCCGTCTTGACGCCGTGGGTGCTGAAGCTCGACTCGTAGATCTGGGCCAGGCCCATCTGGCCGCAGGCGGCGCAGGCCTGCAGTTCGTGGATGTCGTGCGGGCGGCTGGCGAAGCCGAGGCGCAGCATGCCTTCGGCGATGGCGCCGGAGCTGACCAGCACGACCTCCTTGCCGAGGGCGCGCAGTGCGGCGATCTGGGATGCCCAGCGGGCGATCGCGGTGTGGTCGAGGCCGCGGCCCTCGTCGGTGACGAGCGAGGAGCCGACCTTGACGATGATGCGGGAAGATGTCTGGATGACGGAATTCATGGCGCGACTCTCGGGTCTCTTTTGTTATCCCGCGGGCGCAAGGCCAGCAGGGCCACGCCCGCCAGCAACTCGATCCCGCATACGATGAGCAAGGTCCCGCGCGGCAGGCCGATCGCGAATGCCGCGACCAGGCGCCCGGCCGGCTGGGCCAGCAGGAATAGTGCAACGAGATCGCCGAGAAGGGGCTGGTCGCCCCGGCTCGCCGCCAGCCATGCCAACCCCGCGATAGCGAGGCGCAGGCCTACATAGATGGCGTAGAACTGGCTGTAGCCGTTCACGCCAACGAGAAACAGGCCCATTGCCGTTGCGACCCGGTCCGGGTCGAGCATGGCAATGAGCGCCGCCAGCGAACTGACGGTGCCGACCAGCGACAGCAACTGGCCGCGCGCCCAGGCGCGTGTGAAGGTAAAGTGCTTACTCTTCAATGGTCTTGAAACGCGGATCGTCCGGATCGATCGAGGAAATGCCGCGCGCTTCCTCGGTCATTTGCGGCGTGTCTTCGGTACGGTTGGCCGCTTCGCGCTTTTCTTCCAGGTGCAGGTAGATCGCGTTGATCAGTTCCTGGCAGCCTTCGCGGTTCAGGGCCGAGATCTCGAAGACAGGACCCTTCCAGGCCATCTTCTTGACGAAATCCTTGACGCGCTTCTTGCGTTCTTCTTCCGGCACCACGTCGAGCTTGTTGAGCACCAGCCAGCGCGGCTTGTTCAGCAGCTCTTCGTCGTACTTTTCCAGCTCGCGGATCAGCGCCTTCGCTTCCTTGACCGGGTCGACGGTCGCCTCGAAGGGCGCCAGGTCGACGATGTGCAGCAGCAGGCCCGTACGCGCCAGGTGGCGCAGGAACTGGTGGCCGAGGCCCGCGCCTTCGGCGGCGCCTTCGATCAGGCCCGGGATGTCCGCGATCACGAAGCTCTTCGCGTGCGACACGCGCACCACGCCGAGGTTCGGATGCAGGGTCGTGAACGGATAGTCGGCCACTTTCGGGCGCGCGTTCGAGACGGCCGTGATGAAGGTCGACTTGCCGGCGTTCGGCATGCCCAGCAGGCCCACGTCGGCCAGGATCTTCAGTTCCAGGCGCAGCTCGCGGCGTTCGCCTGGCTTACCCTCGGTCTTCTGGCGCGGCGCGCGGTTGGTCGAGGTCTTGAAGTGGATGTTGCCCCAGCCGCCCTCGCCGCCCTTGGCGAGCAGTTCGGTCTGGCCGTGCTCGGTCAGGTCGGCGATGATTTCGCCGTTGACGTTATCGATGATCAGGGTGCCGACCGGCATGCGCAGGTAGACGTCGTCCGCGCCCTTGCCGTAGCAGTCGGAGCCGCGGCCGGGTTCGCCGTTGCGCGCGTGGTGGGTTTTCGAGTACCGAAAATCGACCAGCGTGTTGATGTTACGGTCCGCCACCGCCCAGATCGAGCCGCCCTTGCCGCCGTCGCCGCCGTCGGGACCGCCGAATGGACGGAACTTCTCGCGCAGGAACGATGCGCAGCCGTTGCCGCCGTCGCCCGCGATGACTTCAATTCTTGCTTCGTCGATAAACTTCATTTTTGACCGCCAAAAAACTAAAAGGCCCTACCTGGGGCAGAGCCTTTTGATGGAAGGCTTGCGCCTTACAAAGTGCGCCGCTCGAGGCGGCGCTCGCATGCTATTTAAGCAGCGACTGCTTCGTTAGCAACGACGGTCACGAACTGCTTCGAGCCGACGCCTTGCTTGACGAACTTCACAGTGCCATCGACCAGCGCGAACAGGGTGTGATCCTTGCCCAGGCCAACGTTGGCGCCTGGACGCACTGGGGTGCCGCGTTGACGGATGATGATGCCGCCGGCGTTGATCGCCTGGCCGCCGTACACCTTCACGCCGAGGCGCTTGCTTTCTGAGTCGCGGCCGTTACGGGTAGTGCCGCCGCCTTTTTTGTGTGCCATTTAAGTACTCCTTGATGACTTTGAAGAGAGGGGCAATTAGCCGTTGATCGAAACCACTTGGATTTCGGTGAAGTTCTGGCGGTGGCCCATACGCTTCTGGTAGTGCTTACGACGGCGCATCTTGAAAATGCGGACCTTGTCGTGGCGACCATGGGAAACGACCTTCACCAGAACCGTCGCACCTTCGACCAGGGGAGCACCAAACTTGATGCTTTCGCCCGCGCCAACGGCGAGGACCTGATCGATCGTGAGTTCGGAACCAATGTCTGCCGGTATCTGTTCTACTTTAAGTTTTTCGCCAGCGACAACTTTATACTGCTTGCCACCGGTTTTTATGACCGCGTACATGATTGAAAACCTCATCAATTGTTTAATAAAAATCCCTGCGGCGGCGACTCGATCAATGACCGCGCTGCGCTTCTCTGGTGCCGGGGAACAGGGAATTATACACGGATAGCCCAGTTGCGTCAAAAGCCGGCTCAGCCTCGACAATGGCGTGGCATCGCGGCAACGGAGTCCGGTAGCGGCCACAAGGCCGCTTCCGGTGCCCGACAGCACGCTACGCTTGGTGAAATGGCACGGCTTGTGCTTGCATACCGTATAATCGCCGCACCGCACATCAACCGCATTTTCAACCGCATCTCAACGTCTAACGCAGGTTCGCCTTGTCCGCCGCTACCCCTCAAGCACAACAGAACAACATCACCCTCTCGATTGCCGCCGACATGGACGCGGTCAACACGGTGATCCGCCAGCGCCTGCATTCGGAAGTGAGCCTGGTCAACCAGATCGCGGAATACATCATCAGCGCCGGCGGCAAGCGCATCCGCCCCGTCCTCGTGCTGCTGCTGGCCAATGCCTACGGCTACAAAGGCACGGCCCACCACGAGCTGGCCGCCGTCGTCGAATTCATCCACACCGCGACCCTCCTGCACGACGACGTCGTCGACGAATCCTCGATGCGGCGCGGGCGCCAGACGGCCAATGCCCTGTTCGGCAATGCGGCCTCGGTGCTGGTCGGCGACTTCCTGTATTCGCGCTCCTTCCAGATGATGGTCAGCCTGGAAAACATGCGCGTCATGCAGATCCTGTCGGACGCCACCAACGTGATCGCCGAAGGCGAAGTGCTGCAGCTGCTGAACATGCACGACCCGGACGTCTCGCACGAGAGCTATCTCACCGTGATCCGCTCGAAGACCGCCAAGCTGTTCGAAGCGGCCGCCGAACTGGGCGCACTGGTGGCCGGCGCCAGCAACGAGCAGGTGGCCGCGGCCGGCGAATACGGCCGCTCGCTGGGCACCGCGTTCCAGCTGATCGACGACGTGCTCGACTACGCCGGCGACGCCACCGAGATCGGCAAGAACGTCGGCGACGACCTGCGCGAAGGCAAGCCGACCCTGCCCCTGATCTACCTGATGGAACACGGCACGCCCGAGCAGCGCGAACTGGTGCGCGCCTGCATCGAGCAAGGCGACGAGCAGCATTTCGACGCCGTGCTGGCCGCCGTCACCTCCAGCGGCGCTCTCGACTACACTCGCCGCGAAGCGGAAGCCGCGGCCCGCCGCGCCGCCGAGTCGATCGCCGGATTGCCGGACAGCGTCTACAAGCAGAGCCTGCTGCAACTCTGCAGCTTCGCTGTTGACAGGAACCACTGAGAAAATTAATATTATGACTCCCCGAGACGTTGCCGGTTCGGCGTCTCAAACCCAGTCGGGGTGTAGCTTAGCCCGGTAGAGCGCTACGTTCGGGACGTAGAGGCCGGAGGTTCGAATCCTCTCACCCCGACCAGAATTCTTGCTCGTGATATGTCGAAGCCCCAGTTTTGGGGCTTTGTCGTTTCTGGCGCCCAGCAGACAGACGGTTTCATTCGAACAGGTGGTCAAACATGACGCGGCGCTCCCTCCAGAACCGGGTGGATCCATTTGGACAACTGCATGCGGTGCCCGATCGCGGTACCCTGATGGGCAACCGCGGCATCCTCCACGACGAGCTACAGGCCGTCCGCCGTCCCTGGGCGCACAAGGCCTGGGTCGCCTGCAGCCTCTCCTATGGCGACATCAAGCGCCCGGTATTCTCACAAGGGAATTACTCGGAACTCTTCTTCCTGGATGAGGCCACCGCCTTCGCCGCCGGCCACCGTCCCTGCAACACCTGTCGGCGCGCGCGGCACGTCGCTTTCAAGTCGGCATGGCTGCAGGCCAACAGGCCGGACGCCGGCGCCACCTTCACACGGATGGCCGAGATCGACGCCGCGCTGCACGCCGAGCGGGCCATCCCCGGCGGCGGCAAGCGCAGCTACGAGGCGCCCCTGGCGGAGCTGCCCGATGGCGCCATGTTCGAGCACGCCGGCAAGGGTTACCTCGTCTGGCAGGGAAAAATCCTCGAGTGGAGTTTCGGCGGTTATGCACCCGCGGCGGCACTTCCCTCTTCCACCACCGTGCGCGTGCTGACGCCGCCGTCCATCGTGCGCATGCTCGCTGCAGGGTATGCGCTTGAGGTCCATCCTTCCGCCTCCGCCTGAGAGAGGCTCGCCGGGGCCATCACCTGCCCGGTCTCGATGCCCGCTACCGCCCTGGATCGGGCTCCGGGACATGAGCGAACGCGTTCTCCAACTCCTTCGACTCCAATAAAGTTTTGACGGCTTTGTCGCGCGCCTCGGCCATCTACTTCAGTTCCAGGAAGGCGCTGTCGATTTTCTGATAGCACTCCTGGAGATACGTTGTTGCGGCCAGGCAGCCGGATTCTGTCGATATATCGAATTGCTCGATCAGGTGATGCACCAGGTCATTGCGCATATCCCTGAGCTCGACCAGCGCAGCGGCAGTCCGGCGATAACGCTCGGGTGGCATCAGCTGTGTAACCCGCATATGAAAGAACGGCACATCGGAAGCGATATCGGGCTGCTTGCTCGTGGTGGTGCTTTCATCGATGGGTTGACCAGCGATGATGTACTCATCGGTAAAACTACGGATCAACTGCCCCAGGGTCTTTTTCTGTTCTGCCGCCACCTGCCCAGCAAGCACCTCCTCCAATTTCTCCGGGTGTCCCTCGATCGACATCGTGGCAACCAGCCCTTTCAGCAGGCGCTCGTATTGCTGCAGCCGGAGCAGGCAGCGCCCCAGCTTCTGCTGCGTTTCTCGCTGAGCAAGCGCCACAGGGCTGTCGACCGTCGTCTGCGATGTTTCGCTCGTGCCCATGTGGCGGCTCAGCCCCTGCTCGATTTCAAAAACGACTCGTGTCCCGGCGCGAAGTTGACGTGCAGCGGCAGGTAGGCCGCGCCCATCACCCTGGCGTCGCGCCCGATCGCGCCGGCGAGGATTTCCGGGCGCATGATGCCTTGCCAGCTGTAGCAGCCCAGGGCCGTGCGCACCGCGTCGATCAGGGCGGCTAGCAGGGGGCTGCCCATGGCGCCGTCGACGATCACGGCTTCCAGGTCGAGCAGGCAGGCCGAGGTGTTGATCGAAAAGGCGATCGCGCCGGCCGCCTCCTCGATCCAGTGCCGGGTCACCGGCGCCCAGGGCGCCTGCAGCAGGCGGGCGTCGCCGGCGGGCAGGCGCTCCAGCCCGACGGCCGCCAGCATCTCTTCCAGCCGGGCCAGCGAAGCGGTCGCCAGCAGCTGGGGCGTCGCGCCGGGGCGGGTGCTGTCGGCCACGCCCAGCGGCATCGAGCCGATCGCGCCGGCATTGCCGTAGACGCCGGCATGCGGCTGGCCGTTGATGACCAGGCCGCCGCCGAGCAGGGTGTCGACGAAGACGTACAGGTAGCTTTTGAGGTTGCGCCCGCGTCCGGCCACCAGTTCGGCCACGCAGGCCGCTGCCGTATCCTTCGCGAACTCCACCGGCAGGGACGTCATCTGCTGCAGGCGCTCGCGCATGTTGGTGCGGGTCCAGGCGTCGGCGTCCTGCGGCGACAGGCCGACCAGTTCGCGCCAGCCGCCAAAGGCCAGCGGCGCGGCCAGGCCGATGCCGCTCACGCGGCGCGCCCGTTCACTGCCCAGCAATTCCCCGATGCGTTCCAGGTGCTCGCCGATCTCGCCGAACACGGCCTCCACCGAAGGCATGCCGTACACGATGGATTTGCGGTAGCGCGGCGCGCCGGTGAAGTCGATCAGGGCCACGTCCAGGTTGCGCCGACCGATCTGCACGCCGATCGAAAACGCGCCCTCGGGATTGAGGGCGATCGGCTGCGAAGGCTGCCCCACTCTGCCGCGCAGCGAGTCGCGCTTGACGACGAACCCTTCCTCCAGCAGGCGGTTGATGATGACGGAAACCGTTTGCGTGCTCAGGTTCGTGAGCCGCGCCAGTTCGGCCTTCGGCAGGCTGCCATGCAGGCGGATCGCATGCAGCACGACGCGCTCGTTGAACTCGCGCATGCCGATCTGGTTCGAGCCGCGCATGTGGGAGGGAGTCGAATCGCTGGCGGCGCTTGCCGGGATCGAGGGGCGGAGAAATGACTGCATGCGACGGGGGAAGGTGAACGAAAGCGGGAAAACGCGAGGACGAAGTGTCGAGTATAATTTTTTGAGTTAAATAAATCAATGTGATTTATTATTTCCGCACCATGTTTACGCGCTCCCGGCTCACGTAGCCGACGGCGTTCGTTCCAGAGGTTCCATGCAATTCGATATCAACCTGGTCGGCTACCTGGCCGCCTTCTGCACCACCGCCGCCTTCATCCCCCAAGTCCTGCTCGTCTGGCGCACCCGCAGCGCCAGCGGCATCTCGATGGGCATGTACTCGGCCTTTTGCTTCGGCGTCTTCCTCTGGCTCTGCTACGGCGTCGCCATCCGCGCCTGGCCGATCGCGATCAACAACGCGATCACGCTGGTGCTGGCGTCCAGCGTGCTGGTCATGAAGTGGCGCTTCGAGCGCGCCGCTCGCCGCGGCTAGCGCGCGGCCGCCTCCTCCGCCCGGACCAGCGCCAGCAGCTTGCCGATCTCCGGCACGCAGGAGCCGCAATTGCCGCCCGCCTTGAGGCAAGCCGTCACCTGCGCCGTCGTCTCCAGGCTATCCTTGCGGATCGCCGCGCAGATCGTGTTGCGCCCGACGCCGAAGCAGGAGCACACCGTCGGCCCCGGGTCGGGTCCCTGCTGCGGCGCCCGTCCGGCCAGCAGCGTGGCGCGCTCGGGCGCGGCCAGGGATTCGCGGGCGAACAGGCCGGCCAGCCAGTCGCGCGGCGGCAGCTCGGGCCGGCGCGCAACAAACAGGCAGGCCTGCAGGCGGCCATCGACCAGGTGCGCAGCGCGATAGACCCCGGCGCCGCCGTCCTCGTAGTCGATCCAGTCGGCCTCGCCCTCTACCCCGAGCAGGGCGCGCGCCCAGCCTGCGTCGGCCGGCCCGCGCCCGCCCATCTCGTAGCGCACGAAGCCCGTGCCCTGGATCCGGGTCCAGTTGGCGACACGGTCGAGCGCCAGCGCCTCGCGGCTCAGCACGAAGGCATGCCACTCGACGACGAAGGGTTCGATGCGCACCGGCGTGTGCTTGAATTCCGGCTCGCCCGAGACCGGGTCGACCACCGGGTTGACCAGCGCGCCCACGCGCGCGTCCGACGCCGTCTGGCCGCTCCAGTGAATCGGCACGAAGACGCTGCCGCGCGCGATGCCGCCGCCATGCGTCACGCGGCCCACCATCGCGCCCCAGCGGCTGGAAACGCGCGCCAGTTCGCCTTCGCGCACGCCGCACAGCAAGGCGTCGTGCGGGTGCAGGTCGATCGCCGGTTCCGGCGCGTGGTTCGCCAGGCGCGGCGACTTGCCGGTGCGCGTCATGGTGTGCCACTGGTCGCGCATGCGCCCGGTGTTCAGGGCCAGCGGGTAGTCGGCGTCGACCGCGTGCACCGGCAGGCGCGGCGGCGTGGCGACGAAGCGCGCGCGCCCGTTCGCATGGGCGTAGCGTCCGTCAGCGAACAGGCGTGCGGTTCCCCCGCCTTGGCGCGCGACCGGCCACTGGACCGGTTCGAGCGCATCGTAGGCCTGCCGGTCCATGCCCGCCATTCCCGACATGTCGAACACGCGGCGGCCGGCGCCCTCCTCCCCGTTGCGCCAGCCGGACAGGCGCGCGTGCTCGTCGAAGATCGCGTGCGGGCCGTCGTAATCGAAGCCATCGAAACCCATGCGCCGCGCGACCTCGCACAGCGCCCACCAGTCGGCGCGCGCCTCGCCCGGCGCCGGCAGGAAGGCGCGCTGGCGCGAGATGCAGCGCTCGGAGTTCGTCACCGTGCCGTCCTTCTCTCCCCAGCCCAGGGCTGGCAGCAGCACGTCGGCATGGCGGGTCGTGTCGGTGGACGCCACGATATCGCTGACCACCACCAGTTCGCACCGGTCGAGCGCGCGGCGCACCTGGTCGGCGTCGGGCAGGCTGACCAGCGGATTGGTGGCGATGATCCACACCGCTTTCACCGTGCCCTCCTCCACGGCGCGGAACAGGTCGACCGCCTTCAGGCCGGGGCGCGAAGCGACGCGCCGCGCGTCCCAGAAGCTGCGTACGGCCTCGCGGTGAGCGGCATTGTCGAGGTCCATGTGCGCCGCCAGCATGTTGGCCAGGCCGCCGACCTCGCGCCCGCCCATTGCGTTCGGCTGGCCGGTCAGCGAGAACGGCCCCATGCCCGGCCGGCCGATGCGCCCCGTGTACAGGTGGCAGTTGATGATCGCATTGACCTTGTCGGTGCCGCTGGAGGACTGGTTCACGCCCTGCGAATAGGCCGTGACCACCTTCCCGGTCGCCGCGAAGGCCTCATAAAAGGCGAGCAGCGCCGCCGGGTCGACACGGCAGGCACGCGCCACCTCGGCCGGGTCGCTGCAATCGACGTCGGCGGCCGCGAGCGCCGCCTCCAGCCCTTCGGTATGCGCCGCAACGAAGGCCGCGTCGCCGTGGCCATGCTGGGCCAAATAACTGAGCAACCCGTTGAAGAGCCAGACATCGGTGCCCGGCTTCACCGGCAGGTGCAGGTCCGCCAGCTCGCAGGTCGCGGTGCGGCGCGGGTCGATCGCCACGACCTGGAGCGACGGACGCGCTTCCCTGGCGCGCAGGATGCGCTGGAACAGGGTCGGGTGGCACCAGGCCGTGTTCGAGCCGACCAGCACGATCATGTCGGCCTCCTCGAAATCCTCGTAGCAGCCCGGCACCAGGTCCTCGCCGAAGGCACGCTTGTGGCCGGCCACGCTCGACGACATACACAGGCGCGAATTGGTGTCGATGTTGGCGCTGCCGACATACCCCTTCATGAACTTGTTGGCGACGTAGTAGTCCTCGGTCAGCAGCTGGCCCGAGACATACAGCGCGACCGCGTCCGGCCCGTGCTCGGCGATGATGGCAGCGAAGCCGCCGGCGACGCGTTCCAGGGCCTCGTCCCAGCCGGCGCGGCGCATGGCGCCGTCCTCGCGCAGCATGGGATGCAGCAGGCGGCCGTCGAGGTCCAGGGTTTCGCCGAGCGCCGCGCCTTTTACGCACAGGCGGCCTTTGTTGGCGGCGTGCTGGGCATCGCCGGCGATGATCGGGATCGTCCCCGGTTTGACGGTGGCGGTGACGCCGCAGCCGACGCCGCAGTATGGACAGGTGGTGCGCACGGTGTGCACGGGAAGGGACATGTCCATCGTGTTTCCTTTTTAATTGACCGGCGCGCACAGTGCCTGGCCGAACAGCAGGCGGTCGCGGAAGTTTGATACGTCGGCGCGGCGCTGGATCAGGTCGAAATACCAGGGGCCATCGCCCACGTCCCCCACCAGCACGGCGCCCGTGACGCGCGCGCCCTCGAGCACGAGGCGTTTATAGACGCCCGCATGGCGGTCGCGCAGCACCAGCTCCTCGCTGCCGGCGCCGCCGGCAATGTCGCCGGCCGAATACAGGTCGATGCCGGTCACCTTCAGCTTGGTGGCGAGGGCAGCCTGCACGTAGCGGCGGTGCCCTGCTCCCGCCAGGTGGGCGGCGCAGACACGCGCCTGCTCCCATGCCGGCGCCACCAGTCCGAAGGTGGCGCGCCGGTGCTGGACGCATTCGCCCACGGCGTAGATGCGCGGGTCGTAGGTCTGCAGCGTGTCGTCGACGACGATCGCGCGCTCGCAGTAGAGGCCCGCGTCGCGCGCGAGCGCCACGTTCGGGCGCACGCCGGCCGCCATCACGACCAGGTCGGCCGGCAACGCGCTGCCGTCGGCGAACTGCACCGCCTCGGCCTTGCCCTGGCCGCTGATCGCGCTGGTCTGGGCGCCGAGCACGATGCGCAGGCCAGCGCGCTCCAGCGATGCCTTCAGCAGGCGCCCCGCCTCGCGGTCGAGCTGCTGGTTCATCAGGCTGTCGGCCACGTGGACGACAGTGACGTCCATCCCGCGGCGCATGAGCGCGTGCGCCGCCTCCAGCCCGAGCAGGCCGCCGCCGATGACGACCGCCAGCCCGCCCCGGCGTGCGGCGGCCAGCATGGTGTCGACGTCGTGCAGGTCGCGAAAGCCGACCACGCCGGGCAGCGTGTTGCCGGGCACCGGCAGCATGAAGGGCGTCGAGCCGGTCGCCAGCAGCAGGCGGTCGTAGGGCGCCTCCAGGCCAGATGCAGCGACGACGACGCGGCGCCGGCGGTCGATGTGCACGACCGGGTCGCCCGCATGCAGCGCGATGCCGTGCTCCGCGTACCAGGCGCGCGGATGGAGCATGATCTCGTCGACGTTCTTGTCGCCGGCCAGCAGCGGAGAAAGCAGCACGCGGTTGTAGTTCCCGTGCGGCTCGGCGCCGAAGACCGTGATCTCGTACAGGTCGGGCGCGAGTTTCAGCAGCTCCTCGACCGTGCGCATGCCGGCCATGCCGTTGCCGACCACGACCAACTGCGGTTTCATGCGGCCACCCATACGGTGCCATCCTCGACCCGCACCGGAAAGCTCGCTACCGAGTGCGCGGGCGCTTCCAGGCATTCGCCGGTCTGCAGGTCGAAATGGTGCTTGTAGATCGGCGAAGCGACGACGATGCGCTCGCCCAGGCTGCCGACCAGACCGCGCGAGAGCACGGCCGCGTTGGCGTTCGGGTCGTAGTTATCGATGGCGAACAGGCGCTCGTCGCCGACGCGGAAAACGGCCACCTGGCGCCCATTCAACAAGGCGCAGACGCCGGTATCGGGGACGATCTCGTCGACCGCGCAGACGGCGTTCCAGTTGTTCAGCTGTATGTCTCGGTGCATGGCGGGCTCCTTCAGTTGATGGCCGCGATCGGGATCGTGCGGCGGCGTTCTTCGATGGTTGCCGGGCGCACCTGGCCGCGCTCCGGCATGAAGACGACGTTGTCGTCCTGCGCCGGGCTGTTGACGAAGTGGCGGAAACGCTTGCGCACTTCCGGGTCCTCGACCGCGTTCTTCCATTCGCAGGCATAGCTGTCGACCACCGCCTGCATGTCGGCTTCGAGTTCGGCGCCGATGCCCAGCTTGTCGTCGACCACGACCTGCTTCAGGTAGTCCAGCCCGCCCTCGAGGTGCTCGCGCCAGGTGCTGGTGCGCTGCAGGCGGTCGGCGGTGCGCACGTAGAACATCAGGAAGCGGTCGACCAGCTTCACTACGCTCGCCTGGTCCAGGTTCGAGGCGATCAGTTCCGCGTGGCGCGGCTTCATGCCGCCGTTGCCGCACACATAGAGGTTCCAGCCCTTGTCGGTGGCGATCAGGCCCACGTCCTTGCCCTGCGCCTCGGCGCATTCGCGGGTGCAGCCCGACACGCCGAACTTCACTTTATGGGGTGTGCGCAGGCCCTTGTAGCGGTTCTCCAGCGCGATCGCAAAGCCGGCGCTGTCGCCCACGCCGTAACGGCACCAGGTCGAGCCGACGCAGGACTTCACCGTGCGCAGCGACTTGCCGTAGGCATGGCCGGATTCGAAGCCGGCCGCGATCAGCTCTTCCCAGATCGGCGGCAGCTGGTCGACCCGGGCGCCGAACAGGTCGACGCGCTGGCCGCCGGTGATCTTGGTGTACAGGCCATATTTTTTCGCGATCATGCCGACCGCGATCAGGCCGTCGGCCGTCACCTCGCCGCCGGGCATGCGCGGCACCACCGAATAGGTGCCGTCCTTCTGGATGTTCCCGAGGAAGTAGTCGTTCGAATCCTGCAGGCTGGCGTGTTCCGGCTTCAGGACGAAATCGTTCCAGGTCGAGGCCAGGATGTTGGCGGCGACCGGCTTGCAGACGTCGCAGCCGAGGCCCGTGCCGTGGCGCGCCAGCAGCTCTCCGAAACTGCGGATGCGGCCGACCCGCACCAGGTGGTGCAGCTCCTGGCGCGAGTGCGGGAAGTGCTCGCACAGCGCGCGGCTGACCGTCACGCCCTGCTGCGCCAGCTCGGCGTTCAGCACCTGCGTCACCAGCGGCACGCAGCCGCCGCAAGCGGTGCCGGCGCCGGTGCATTTCTTCAGCGCGCCGATGCTGGTCGCGCCATCCCGCACCGCCGCGCACAGGCTGCCTTTCGAGACGTCGTTGCAGGAACAGATCTGGGCCGCATCCGGCAGCGCGGCCACGCCCAGGCCCTGCTTCGGTGTGCCTGAGGACTGCGGCAGGATCAAACTTTCCGGCGCTTCCGGCAATTCGATGCCGTTCAGCGCCATCTGCAGCAGCGTGCCGTATTCGGCCGCGTCGCCCACCAGCACCGCGCCCAGCAGGCGCTTGCCGCAGTCGCTCACTACCAGCTTTTTATACGTCTGGCGCCGCTCGTCGAGGTACTGCACGCTGCGGCTGCCCTCGGTGGCGCCGTGGGCGTCGCCGATGCTGGCCACGTCGACGCCCATCAGTTTCAGCTTGGTGCTCAGGTCCGCGCCCGCGAAACCGCCCGGTGCGCCGAGCACGTGGCGGGCGGCGGTGCGGGCCATGTCGTAGCCCGGCGCCACCAGGCCGAACAACTGGCCGCGCCAGGCCGCGCACTCGCCCACCGCATAGATGTGGGGGTCGGAGCTAAGGCAGTCGTCGTCGATCGCGACGCCGCCGCGCGGGCCGAGCGCGAGGCCGCCGGCGCGCGCCAGCTCGTCGCGCGGGCGGATGCCGGCCGAGAAGACAATCATGTCGGTGTCGAGGTGGCTGCCGTCGGCGAAGCGCATGCGGTGAGTGCCCGCCTCGCCGTCGACGATCTCCAGCGTGTTCTTGCCGGTGTGGACCGCGACGCCGAGTTCTTCGATGCGGCCGCGCAGCACGCGCGCACCGGGCTCGTCGACCTGCACCGCCATCAGGCGCGGGGCGAATTCGACGACATGCGCCTGCAGGCCGAGGTCGCGCAAGGCCTTCGCGCATTCCAGGCCCAGCAGGCCGCCGCCGACCACGACGCCGATGCGGGATCCAGCGCCGCATTCCCGCATCGCTTCCAGGTCCTTGATGGTGCGGTAGACGAAGCAGCCGGCGCGCTCGCGGCCGGGGACCGGCGGCACGAAGGGAGCGGAGCCGGTGGCCAGCACCAGCTTGTCGTAGCCGAGCACCTCGCCGCCGGCGAGCGCGACCGTGCGGGCGGCGCGGTCGATGGCGACCACCTTCGCATTGAGCTTCAGCTCCAGGTTGGCGCGCTCGAAAAAGCCCGGCGCGACCAGCGACAGGTCGTCCGCCGTCTTCCCGGCGAAGAACTCGGACAGGTGCACGCGGTCGTAGGCCGGGCGCGGCTCTTCGCCCAGCACGGTGATGCGGATGTGGGGCGCTGCTGCTGCCAGGGTCTCGACGAATTTGTGGCCGACCATGCCGTGGCCGATGACGATGATGTGCATGTTGTTCTCCTTATGCCCGGGTTACAGCTGGACCTGCAGAAGCGACGGCGGCGGTACTGCCGAAACGCGCGCCCAGGGCGCACAAGCTGGCGACGACGACCAGGCCGCCGAGGATGACGAGGGTCTGGCGCACGTCGCCGGTGCCTTTCATGAGGAACCCGGCCGCCACCGCGCCGACGTTGCCGCCGGCGCCGACGATGCCCGCCACGCCGCCGAGCGCGGTCGGCGCAACAAATGGCACCAGCGCATAGGTGGCGCCGCAGGCCATGTGGGTGAAGAGGCCGAAGCACAGCATGGCAACCAGCGCAAAGGCGACGCCGTCGGCATTCGCGAACCACAGCAGGCCCAGGCCTTCTCCGATCATCAGCACGAACAGCACGGTGACGCGGCTGTTGAGGTCACCTCGCGCGGCGCAGCGGTCCGACAGCCAGCCGCCGAGGGCACGGGCGAACAGGGCCAGCAGGCCGAAGCTGGCCGCCGCCATGCCGGCCGCGCCGAGCGACAGGCCGTAGTGCTCAACGTAGTAGACGGCGGCGATGTTGTGGATGAAGATTTCGATGCCGAAGCAGGCGCCGTAGGTGACGAACAGCAGCCAGGCGCGGTGGTTGCGGCAGGCAGCCTTGAAGCTGGCCCAGCCCCCCTTGCCGCCGCCCTCGAAGGCGATGCCGGCCGCGCGCAGCTCGCTGAAGTTACCGGCCGGGCAGTCCTGGGTGTAGCGCCAGTAGACGACGGCCATGACCAGCATCGCCACGCCCGGCACCACCAGCGCGACGCGCCAGCCAAGGGTTTCGCTGACGCCCGCCATCACCAGCGCGCCGAGCAGCAGCGGCATGACCGCCTGCGCCGCCCCGCCGCCGCTGTTGCCCCAGCCGGCCACGGTGGCGTTGGCCGTGCCGACGACTTTCGGCGCGAACATCACCGAGGTGTGGTACTGGGTGATGACGAAGCTGGCGCCGACCGCGCCGATCCCGAGGCGGAACAGCAGGAAGCTTTCGTAGCTCTGCGCAAAGGCGACGCCCAGCACGGGAATCGCGCCCAGGGCCAGCAGGCCGGTATAGGTCTTGCGTGGGCCGTAGCGGTCGCACAGCGGGCCGACGACCAGGCGCACCAGGATCGTGATGGCGACCGCCGCGATGTTGATGTTGGCGATCTGCGCCACCGACAGCCCGAATTCGCCTTTGATCACCGGCATCAGCGGCGCGCAGGCGAACCAGGCGAAGAAGCAGACGAAAAAGGCGACCCAGGTCAGGTGGAAGGCCCGCATCTGCGGGGTGTGGAAATTCAGGAGCTCGATGCTGCTTGCTTTGCTGGCCATGTCATCCCTCGGTATCGAAAACAAAAAGGCGTCCGCGTCCCAGGGCTTGCCTGCCAGGGAAGCGGACGCCGTTGTCCGGGCGCCGGCCCGTCATTGGGCCGGCAAAATGTGAAGGGATCGCCGTTGATCCTGATGGGGATAAGTGCAAGAGGTGTGCCAGCGAGGATGCGGGGCGCATGCTGTGGAAGTGCTGGCAGTACGCTCTATTGCGGTGCACCATGCGCGGAAATGATGCGGATTTGCGCACTGCGATGGTCCGGCGGCGTTCGAGCGTGACCCGTAGGGGTGATTGAGGCCGGGGGCCTCAACCACGGGTTCACCGCGCGGCTCTGCCGCTCACGCGTTCAACCAGTACGTGCGCGACCACGTCATGTAAAAAATATGGAAGACGCGCGCATCAGTTGAACGCGTGAGCGGGGAACCCGCCCACCCTACGCTTCCTGGGTGTGCGTGTCGCGCTTGTGAATCGCAAACGCCGCCGCATACCCCGCCGGATCGCTCCCATCCCACACCTTCCCGTCCATCAGCCTGCTGCTGCGCATGAGCCTCGAAGGCGCCTCCACGCCCACCAGCGCGGCCGCTTCGCGGTACAGGCCGACCTGGTTCACGCCACGCGCCACGGCGAGGTAATCCGGATCCTCGCGCAGCAGCCCCCAGCGCCGCTGCTGGGTCAGGAACCACATGCCGTCCGACAGCCAGGGGAAGGTCGCCTCGCCGTCGCCGAAGAAGCGCAGGTCTGGTACCCCGGTGCGCTGCGGCAGCAGGCAGCCGCGCAGCAGGTCGGTGCGCGTGTTGGTCCAGGCGGGGCTGGCGAGCACTTCGGCGGCGACCTCGCGGTTGGTGGGCGAGGCGTCGAGCCAGCGCGCCGCCTCGAGCAGGCAGGCTACCAGCGCGCGGCAGGTGTGCGGGTGGCGCGCCACGAAGTCGGCGCGGGCGCCGAGGGCCTTGCCCGGGTGATCGGGCCAGACTTCGCCGCTGTGCGCCGCCAGCACGCCGCTGGCCTCGACCACGGCGCGCCGGCTCCAGGGCTCGCCGGCGCAGAAGCCGTCCATGTGGCCGGCCTCCAGGTTGGCTGCCATCTGCGCCGGCGGCACCGTGACCAGGGCGGCGTTGCGCACCGGGTCGATGCCGGCGGCGGCCAGCCAGTAGCACAGCCACATCGCATGGTTCCCGGTCGGGAAGGTGTGGGCGAAGGTGTAGCGGCGCGGCTCGTTGCGCATCAGCGCGGCCAGGGTCGCGCCATCCTTGACGCCGGCGGCCGCCAGCGCCCGCGACAGCACGATCGCCTGGCCGTTCTGATTCAGGTTCATCAGCACCGCCATGTCGCGCGGCGCGCTACCGACGCCCATCTGCAGGCCGTAGAGCAGTCCGTAGAGCGCCTGCGCGGCATCGAGCTTGCCGCTGGTCAGGCCGTCGCGCATGGCCGACCAGGAATGCTGCTTTTCCAGCACCAGGCGCAGGCCGTAGTGTTCGTCGAAGCCGAGCACGGAGGCCATCACCAGCGGCGCGCAATCGGCAAGCGGCATGAAGCCGATCCGCAGCGCCGTCTTTTCCGGACGATCCGATCCCGCCGCGTAGGGCCCCTGCACGCCTTCGATCCCTGCCATGTCTTCCTCCCCCCCGCCGGGCCTAGCCCAGCAAATCCTCGACGTCGAGGATGCGCTGCGCGATCTCGGCCAGTCTCAGGTTCTTGTTCATCGCCATGCTGCGCAGGCGTCCGTAGGCTTCCTCCTCGCTGAGCCGGTAGCGCGCCATCAGCAGGCCCTTGGCGCGGTCGAGCACCTTGCGCTCGAGGAGCTTCTGGCGCGTGTCGGCCAGCTCGCCGAGCAGCTTCTGTTCGCGCCGGAAGCGCGCCAGCGCGACCTCAAGCACCGGCCGCACGCGTTCGGCGCGCAGCCCGGCCACGATATAGGCCGACACCCCCGCCTCGACCGCCGCCTCCATGCTCGCCGCGCGGTCGTCCTCGGTGAAGAGCACGATGGGCCGGCGCGCATCGCGGGTAGCGATCACGATGTGCTCCAGCACGTCCCGGGCGTCCGATTCGCTGTCGATGATGATCAGGTCCGGCTGCAGCTGGGCGATGCGCTCGGGCAGGTGGATGTCCGGCGGCAGCGAGGCGACGATGTCGTGGCCCGACTCGAGCAGCCCGGCCCGCAGCGCCGCGCCGCGCCGGGCCTGGTCGGCGTCGTCCGCATGCGGACCGCCGTTGTCGATGACGACGATGCGCAGGGTGCGTGGTGGGTCGGTTGGATGCATACAGCTGGCAATGCAAGAAGCGGGCCACGCGTGAACCGGCCCTTGCCCAGCCCAAGTTTATTGCCGTGTAAATACCCCCGCGGCATGATGGCTGAGCTAGAATGCATTCGCATTTTTTCTAGCCAGAAAGCTATCCCTTTCACCAACAGATACCACGATGCGACTTCCTGCCCTGACTTTCCTCGGCGTCCTGACTGCGCTGGCCTCGCTGCCCGCGGCGGCGGCCCCTACCCCGATTACCCTCGACCAGGCCATGGCCCACCCGGACTGGATCGGCAATCCCGTCGAACAGGCATGGTGGGGCTGGAACGGTAAAGACGTCTACTTCAAGCAGAAGCGCACCGGCTCGCAGCTGCGCGACACGTTCGTCGCCACCAAAGGCGGACCACGCAAAGTAGCGGACGCCGAACTGACAAAGCTCGACAGCCCCTTCGTGGTCTATGACCGCAAGCACACGCGCGCCATCCTGGTGCGCAATGGCGACCTGTTCGAGCGCGACCTGAAAAGCGGCGCCCTGGTCCAGGTCACGCGCGGCGTAAAGGCGGAGTCCGCGCAATTCTCGAGCGACGAGCGCGCCGTGCAGTTCCGCGTCGGCCACGACTGGTTCAGCTGGGACCGCAACAGCCGGCTGCAGTCGCCCCTCGCGCTGCCGCGCGCCGCGAAAGACCCGGCCGCGCCCGAAGCGGACGCGCTGCGCGACATGCAGCTGCGCCTGTTCTCCACGCTCAAGCGCGCCAAAGACGACCGCGACGCGGCGCGTGCCCGTACCGAAGAAGAACGCCGTGCCGACCCGACCCGCGCACCGGCCCCGGTCTACCTGGGCGACAAGCTCACCATCGAAGGCAGCGCCCTGTCTCCCGACGGACGCTGGCTGGCCGTGGTCACCGCCGCCAAGGGCGGCGAGAAGGGCCGCGCCAGCAAGATGCCGCGCTACGTGACCGAATCGGGCTACGAAGAGACGGACGAGGAGCGCACCCGCGTCGGCCGCAACAACCCGGCCCCGCATGCGCTCAAGCTGATCGACCTGGCGACCGGCAAGGTGCAGGACGTCCCGTTCGACAACCTGCCCGGCATCGCCGTCGACCCGCTGGCGCAGCTGCGCGCCGCGGCCAAGCAGGCGCCGTTGAAGGGCAACCGCCCGCTGCGCATCGCCGACCGCCTCGATGCCGTGCGCTGGACCACGGACGGCAAGCAGGCCGCCGTGATGCTGCGCGCCGTCGACAACAAGGACCGCTGGATCGCCACCATCGACCTGGCCGCGGCCAAGCTGAAGCCGGCGCACCGCGTCAGCGACGAAGCCTGGGTCAACTACGACAACAGCGAGTTCGGCTGGCTGCCGGACAACCGCACACTGTGGTACCTGTCGGAAGAAAGCGGCTACGCCCACCTGTACGCGCAGGACGCCAACGGCCAGGCGCGCGCCCTCACCAGCGGCAAGTGGGAAGCCGGCGACGTGCAGTGGAGCTTCGACGGCTCCACCGCCTACCTGCTCTGCAACCGCAAGAACCCAGGCACCTATGAAGTGTGCGCGGTGAACGCGAAGGACGGCGCCACCCGCGAGGTGACCGGCCTGGAAGGCGTCGAACGCTTCGTGTTGTCGCCGGACGAGCGCAAGCTGCTGGTGCACTACTCGAGCAGCTACATGCCGGCCCAGCTGGCCACCGTCGCCGTCGGCGGCGGCGCCGTTGCGAAGCTGACGGACACCCGCACGCTTGAGTACAAGGCGCGCACCTGGATCCAGCCCGAGTACGTGGCCGTGCCCTCGAGCGACGGCGGCGACCCGGTGTGGTCCAAGCTGTACCGTCCGGCGAAGATGGAGCCGGGTAAAAAATACCCGGTCGTGATGTTCGTCCACGGCGCCGGCTACCTGCAGAACACGACCAAGCGCTTCCCGGTCTACTTCCGCGAGCAGATGTTCCACAACCTGCTGGTCGAGAAGGGCTACGTCGTGCTCGACATGGACTACCGCGCCTCGAAGGGCTATGGCCGCAACTGGCGCACCGCCATCTACCGCCAGATGGGCCACCCGGAACTGGTCGACTACCAGGACGGCGTGAAGTACATGGTGGCGAACCACCAGGGCGACGCCGCCAACGTCGGTATCTACGGCGGCAGCTACGGCGGCTTCATGACCTTCATGGCGCTGATGCGCGCGCCGGAGATGTTCAAGTCGGGCGCGGCCCTGCGTCCGGTGACCGACTGGACCAGCTACAACCACGAGTACACCGCCAACATCCTGAACACGCCGGACATCGACCCGCAGGCCTATAAAATCTCGTCGCCGATCGAATACGCTGACAAGCTGCAGGGGCACCTCCTGATCGCGCACGGCATGGTCGACGACAACGTGTTCTACCAGGACTCGGTACGCATGGCGCAGCGCCTGATCGAGCTGAAAAAGGATAACTGGGAACTGGCCAGCTACCCGCTCGAACGCCACGCCTACACCCAGCCGGAAAGCTGGTTCGACCAGTACCGCCGGATCTACAAGCTGTTCGAGCGTACCCTGAAACAGTAAGACGGACAGTCAAGCGAGCGCCCTTCGGGGCGCTTTTTGTTTTACTGTGCACTCAACCGTATTCATTACCGATCGACCGCATGCACCCAGCTTTCATCCGCACTCCCCTCCTTCTCTCGCTGATCGCCCTCGCCGCCGCCAACGTGCAGGCGCAGGACCGGAAAACCGCCGGCGACGATCCCGGCTTCGTCGGCCTGCCCACCACGGGCAAGATCGATTCGAGCCGCGTGCTGACCGAGCGCCACGGCCCGCAGCCGCAGGAGCCTGCCGCCAGGGAGCCGGCCGAGGCAAGGTCGAAGCCGCGCAAGACGAACGACGACGACGATGACGACGCGCCGCGCAAGCGCGCGTCCCGGCCTGCGCCGGACGACGACCGGCCGCCGGCCAGGAACGCCTTCGCGATTCCGTCCGGCGGCATCACCGGCGTCGTAGTCGAGAGCACGGGGCGCGGCGAGCAATCGAAGGTGCCCGTGACCTTCGGCCAGGTGTTCGCTCCGGGCGACGTCGCGCGCGGCACGGCGCTGGCGGCCAAGCTGGCCGACGGCACGCTGCTGCCGCTGCAGATGGACGTCAAGGCCTCGCATCCCGACGGCTCGGTGCGCCATGCGGTGCTGTCGACCCTGCTGCCGCGGCTGGCGGGCAAGGACGTCGGCATCGCGCTGGTGAAGGCGCCGAAAAAAGCGGAGGACGCGGGGCCGGCCAAACCGGGCCAGGACGTCGACGCACAGGTCAGCATCACGGTCGACGGCGAGCGCTATACCGCTTCGAGCGATGCGCTGTTCATGGCGCAGAACCGGGCCCAGAAGGCGCAGGTGTGGCTGCATGGCCCGGTCGTGACCGAGCTGCAGGTGGCAAGCCCGCTGCGCAATGCGAAGGGCGCCGAACACCCGCACCTGGCGGCGCGCTTCGCGGTGCGCTGGTATGGCGCAGCGAAGAAGGCGCGGGTCGACGTCGTGGTCGAGAACAACTGGGCGTATGAACCCGACCCGCGTAACATCACGTATGACGTCGAACTCTCGGTGGGCGGCAGGCAGGTCTATGCGAAGCAGGGCTTCACCCACTGGCACCATGCGCGCTGGCGCACGCTGGCCTGGACTGGCGAGGCGCCGGCGCTGCACCTGCGTCACGATCCGGGCTACCTGATCGCAACGCGCGCCGTGCCGAACTACGACCGCTCGGTCCCGGTATCGGGCGCGGCCTTGTCGGAGCTGAGCGCGAAATGGAACGGCCCCGCATCCGAGCCGATGGGGGTGGGCGTCGCGGCGCGCGCGATGCCGACGACGGGCGGACGTCCCGACATCGGCCTGCTGCCGGGCTGGGCCACCATGTACCTGCTCAGCATGGACGCGCGCGCCAAGGAGATCACGCTGGGCACGGCCAACTTGGCCGGCAGCTGGCCGATCCACTACCGCGACAAGCGCACCGGCCTGCCCATCAGCCTGATCGACTATCCGTACATGACCCTGCTCGGCCAGCGCACCGACACCCGCAACCCGAAGACCGGCAAGCAGGAAGCCTTCCCGCCCTGCCCGAAAGAGCTGTGCAAGACGCCCAACATCCCGGACGTCGCGCACCAGCCGGGCTTCGTCTACCTGCCCTACCTCGTCACGGGCGACCATTACTACCTGGAAGAGCTGCAGTTCTGGGCAATGTACAACGTGTTTTCCTCGAACCCGGGCTACCGCAAGAACATCCGCGGCCTGCTGGCGCCACACCAGGTGCGCGGCCAGGCCTGGGGCCTGCGCACCCTGGGGCAGGCTGCCTACATTACGCCGGACGGCCATCCGCTCAAGCGCCACCTGACGACCATCCTCGACAGTAACCTCGACTGGTACAACGCCGAGTACAGCGCCAACCCGGCCGCCAACAAGCTCGGCATCATCGTCAACGGCCCGGCCGTCGTCTACAGGGGCAAGACCAGCGTGGCGCCCTGGCAGGACGACTTCTTCACCGCCAGCGTGGGCCATGTGGCCGAACTCGGCTTCAAGGAGGCCGAAGCCCTGCTGAAGTACAAGGCGCGCTTCCCGATCGGGCGCATGGTCGACGCCGGCGCCTGCTGGATGACGGCGGCCAACTATACCTATACGGTGCGCAGCGGACCGACGGCGCCAATCTTCGACAACTTCGCACAGGCCTACAGCGCCACCGTCGGTCCCGAGGCCGCCGCCCTGCCCTGCGGCAGCGACCAGCTTGCCGCCGCCACCAAACGCAAGCCGGGCGACATGGGCGGCTATTCGGCGGTGGCCACCGGCTTCCCGTCGAACATGCAGCCTGCCCTGGCCTATGCGGCGGGCGCGGGCGGCGAGGCCGGGCGCAAGGCCTGGGCGCTGTTCATGGCGCGCAGCATCAAGCCCGATTACGGCAAAGGGCCGCAGTTCTCGATCCTGCCGCGCTGAGGCTGCTCGATGTGCATGGAATAAACGTTTACAACATGTAACTGCCGTTGCATTACCAATGTTACTGTAGCACCTTGTACGAAGAATAACTCCTACAAGGTGATGTCATGAATCGGTTCCCCGGCACGCTACCTGCCCTGGCGGCTGTTTCCCTCCTGCTGGCTGCGTGCAGTACGGCGCCGGACCCTGCACCCGTCGCTGCGCTAACGCCCGCGCAGCCGGTCGCGGCTGTCGCGGCGATTGCGGTTGCCCCGCCTCCGCCTGCGCCGCCGGCGCCGCCGCTGGCACATCGGGCGCAGCAGCGGGTCATGGTGACCGGTTCCACGATCCAGTCCTTCCACAGCTACGCGCCGATCGCGGGCGTCCCGAATTATTCGGTGATGCCCCTCCCGGGCTTCACGCTGGACATGAACAAGTTCCCCGACAAGGCGGCCAACGGGGTGGTGCTGGTCGAGGACCAGCCCGTTTCCACCTTCAGTTCCGACGTCGACACGGCGTCCTACGCCTATGTGCGGCGCCAGCTGGGCGCCGGCCGCATGCCGCCGCCGGCGGCGGTACGGGTCGAGGAGATGGTGAATTACTTCCCCTACCAGTACGCCCGCCCGGCGAGCCGCGCGCAACCGTTCGCGGTGACGACCGAGGTGATGCCGAGCCCGTGGAAAGCCGGGAACCAATTGCTGCACATCGCCGTGCGCGGGTTCGACCTGGATGCCGACACACGCCCGCCGATGAACGTGGTGCTGCTGGTGGACGTGTCGGGTTCGATGGGACCGCAGGACCGCCTGCCCCTGCTCAAGCAGGGCTTCCGCCTGTTCGCCGAGCAGCTGCGCCCACAGGACCGGGTCGCCATCATCACCTATGCCAGCGGCACCGCGGTGGCGCTCGAACCCACCACGGGCAAGGACAAGGACAAGATCGTCGCCGCCATCGACGCCCTGGGCGCGGGCGGCGGGACGGCCGGCGGCGCGGGCCTGGAGCGCGCCTATGCGCTGGCCGAGCGCCACTTCGATGCCAAGGCGGTGAACCGCGTCATCCTGGCGACCGACGGTGACTTCAACGTCGGCATCACGGACCCGCGCCAGCTCGAGCAGTTCGTCGCCGGTAAACGCAAGAGCGGCGTCTACCTATCGGTCTTCGGCGTCGGCAGCGGCAACCTGAACGATGCCCTGATCCAGCGCCTGACCCAGTCGGGCAACGGCAACACGGCCTACATCGACTCGCTGCTGGAGGCGCGCAAGGCCCTGCAGCAGGAACTGGGCTCGACCATGTTCCCGATCGCGAACGACGTCAAGATGCAGGTCGAGTTCAATCCCGGCCAGGTGGCCGCCTACCGCCTGATCGGCTACGAGACCCGCATGCTGAACCGCCAGGACTTCAAGGACGACAAGGTCGACGCCGGCGACATGGGCGCCGGGCACACCGTCACCGCGATCTACGAGATCACGCCCGCGGCGGCGGCCGGCACGCTGACCGACCCGCTGCGCTATGGCGAGGGCAAGAAGGCGACGGCCGGCGCCAGGAACGGTGAGCTGTGTTTCGTCCGGGTGCGCTACAAGCTGCCGGGAGAGGCAAAGAGCCGCCTGGTCGAGCGTCCCGTGCTGGCGAAGGCGGCGCGTTCGACGCTGGACGCGGTGCCATTCGACCAGCGCTTCGCCGTCGCCGTCGCCGCCTTCGGCCAGCGCCTGCGCGGCGAACAGCACGTCGCCGATTATCCGCTGGCCGACATCGCCGAGCTGGCCAACGCGGCGCGCGGCGCCGATACCGAGGGTTACCGCGCCGAATTCGTCAAGCTGGTGCGGATGGCGGAATCGCTGGGCAAGGCGGGGCAAGCGGGACAGCCGTAAGCATGCGGCAGGACGTGGTGAACGGAGCCCGCGTCCTGTCGGTCAGGCGATAAGCGTGCAGCAGGACGTAGGGTGTGCGGCTATACCCGACGGTGAGCGTTCACGCTGCGCATACGCCGCCCACGCGTTCAACGAACAGCGGATCATCCGCGGAAGATCCCCGGCCGGTTGAACGCGTGGGCGGCATCCGAGCAGCGTAGATGCCCTCCGCCGGGTATAGCCGCCCACCCTACGGTTCTCGACAGGGTTTACGCCGACAGTAGCTCCAGCAAGGTCAGCGCCACCACCTTGGTCGCCCTCCTCAAATCCTCCAGCGCCAGCCGCTCATCCGCCTTCTTCGCATTCGACTCCGGCACCGTGCGCGGCCCGGCGCCGTACATTACGGCCGGGATGCCGTGTTCGCCATACAGGCGCGCGTCCGCGTAGAGCGGCGTCCCGATCGCCGGGATGTCCTCGCCCAGCACCGTTTTCGCATGCCGCTGCAGGCTGGCCGCCAGCCTGTCCGAGCCGGGCAGCGGGCGCAGGGCCTGCGACAGCAGCAGGCGCCGGATCTCGACGCGGATGCCGGGCAGGCCGGCCGCCGCCTCTTCGATCAGGTCACGCACCCCCGCTTCGACCGCCACCGGGTCTTCTTCCGGGATCATGCGCCGGTCCATCTTGAGCACCACCTTGCCCGGCACGACATTGGTGTTGGTGCCGCCGTCGATGCGCCCGACCAGCATCGTCGGCGAGTCGATGCCAGGCACCCGCGACTTGATCTTCTTGAGCTCCGGCAGCTGGCCGTAGATCGCGTTCAGGATGCGCGTGGCCGCCTGCAGGGCGTCGTGTGCGGTCTCGGGCATGGCGCCGTGGCCGGCCTTGCCGTGCACCGTCACTTCCAGCTGCAGGCAGGCGTTGTGGGCGGTGACGATGCCGTAGCTGAAGCCGGCCGCGATGACCATGTCCGGCCTGGTCAGATTCTGTTCCAGCAGCCAGCCCGGCCCGAGCAGGCCGCCGAATTCCTCGTCGTAGGTGAAGTGCAGCTCGACGCCGCCCTTGAGCGGCGCCTGCAGGGCCTCGAGCGCGCGCACCGCGAAGATGTAGGTCGCGAAATCGCTTTTCGAGACCGCCGCGGCGCGCCCGTAGAGGAAGCCGTCCTCGATTTCGGCGCCATAGGGCGGCTTGGTCCAGCCCTCCCCCGGCGGCACCACGTCGCCGTGGGCGTTGAGCGCCACCGTCGGCCCGCCGGCGCCATAGGGCCTGCGCACGATCAGGTTGGTGATGCTTTCCATGCCGTAGTCGCGCACCGCCTGCTGCGGCACGGCGTGACGCTCGGCTTCCCAGCCGAAGGCCTCGACCATGCCTGCGACGGCCTCCGCATGCGGGGCGTTGTTGCCGGGCGGGGTGTCGGTCGGGATGCGCACCACCTGCTGGAGGAAGGCGACCTCCTCGTCGAAGTGGGCGTCGATCCAGTCCAGGAGCTGTTGTTGTGCGTGGGTCGTCATGGGTTCTTCCCGGTTTTGGCGCCGCCTTCGAACCAGGCGCCCACCTGCGCGCGTTCGGCGTCGGTCATGTGGGTGAGGTTCGCCAGCGGCATGGCTTTCAGTTGCACCGTCTGCTGGTAGATGCGCGCCGCGTGCTGGGCGATCTGCTCGGGCGAATCGAGCATCACGCCGGCCGGCGCGGTGGCGAAGCCGGGCTGGGTCGGCTGGGCCGCATGGCAGCTCACGCAGCGCTGGTCGACGATGGCTTGTACTTGGGTGAACTGGGCCATGTGATCGACTCCCGGCGCCGGCGCGACCGGTGCTTTGGGGGCGATCAGCACCGCCAGCACGGCCAGCACGGCCACGCCCGCGGCCGGGTACTTCCATTCGATACGGCCCTTGTGGCGCAGGTTGAAGAAGTGGCGGATCAGCACGCCCGCCGCCATCATCGCGGCCAGCACCGCCCAGGCATGCCGGTGGTTGTAGGTCATCGCATAGTGGTTGCTGATCATGAGGAAGAGCACCGGCAGCGTGAAGTAATTGTTGTGGACCGAGCGCTGCTTGGCCTTGATGCCGTAGCTGGGGTCCGGCTTCTGCCCGGCCATCATCGCGTTCACCATCTTGCGCTGGCCGGGAATGATGACGTGGGCGACGTTGGCGACCATGATGGTGCCGATCATCGCGCCGATGTGCAGGTAGGCCGCGCGGCCGCTGAGCAGGTGGGTGAGCACATAGCCCGCCCCCACCAGCAGGCCGAAGACGACGAGGCCGAAGGCGAGATCGTGTTTGCCGAGCGGCGACTTGCACAGCAGGTCGTACACCAGCCAGCCGGCCACCAGGCTGCCCAGGCCGATGCCGACCGCCTGCCAGCTCGAGAGCTCAAGCACGCTGCGGTCGACCATCATCGCCTGCGCGTTCAGGTAGTAGACGATGACGAGCAGCGCGAAGCCCGACAGCCAGGTCGAGTAGGCTTCCCATTTGAACCAGTGCAGTTCCTTCGGCAGTTCGGCCGGGGCCACCAGGTATTTTTGCGGATTGTAGAAGCCGCCGCCGTGCACCGCCCACAGCTCGCCGGCGACGCCCTTTTTCGCCAGCTCGGAGCCCGGCGGCGGCGGCTTGATCGTGTTGTCGAGCCAGACGAAATAGAAGGAGGCGCCGATCCAGGCAATGCCGGTGATGATGTGCAGCCAGCGCACGAGCAGGTTAAGCCATTCGAGGCCGTAGGGAGCCAGGTATCCGAACACGTCCATGCACAGTCCTTGTCACATTATTCCATCGAAGATAAACCGATTTCATTTTGTACAACATGAAAGATACCGTATATTCGACATACCCGTTCCGATATATGAAAACATACGCGCACGCACCGACATGGCCGCCCTGCCCCAGCACCTGGACCTGCACCTGATCCGCATCCTCTACCTGCTGCTGGTGGAGAAAAACGTCTCGCGCGTGGCGCTCAAGCTGAACCAGCCGCAGCCCTCGATCTCGGCCTCGCTGCGCAAACTGCGCGAGCTGACCGGCGACCCGCTGCTGGTGCGCGGCGCGCGCGGCATGGTGCCGACCCAGCACGGCGAGAGCCTGCTGAAACCCGCCAAGCGCATCCTCGACGAGACCGAGAGCCTGTTCGTCAAGAAGTCGCCCTTCGTGCCCGAGGAAGCGGCGCGCACCTTCCACATCGCCGCCCCGGACTACCTCGACACCCAGTTCCTCCCCAACGTGGTGGCCGCCGTGCGCCGCGGCTCGCCCAACAGCCGGGTCGCGATCCACGGCATGGGCGCCGGCGCCGACTACCTGCGCATGCTCTCCGACGGCGACATGGACCTGGTGATCGCCAACTGGGACGAGCCGCCCGCCCACCTGCACATCTCGAAACTGTTCGAGGACCCGATCGTGTGCACCATGCGCGCCGACAGCCCGTATGCGCGCAGGACCGACAGCGAGGCCATGACCATCGAAGACTATCTCGCCCTGCCCCACGTGGCGCCCTCGCAGACCCTGCCGGGCTACCACGGCGTGGTCGATTCCTTCCTCGCGCGCCAGGGGATGCAGCGCAAGATCGCGGTCGAGTCGCCCTATTTCGGGCTGATCCCCTACATGCTGACCCAGACCGACCTGGTGCTCACCACCGGCCGCCAGTTCATGCGCTTCTATGAAAAGACGCTGCCTCTGAAAACCTTCACGATGCCGCTGAAGTTTCCGCCGATGCGCTTCTACCAGCTCTGGCACCAGCGCGTGCACGGGTCGCCGGAACACAAGTGGCTGCGCGACCAGGTCAGCCAGGCTGCGCGGGCGCTGGTGAAGTAACTATATCCATCTGCTGAAGGGATGCATGGGGCCGGGCATATACCGGCGGCGCCCTGCAGGAGCTATCATCGAACGCTAAACCAGGGACGTTTGATCATGACCACGCTTGCCAGCCTGAACACGCTTGAACCCGCCGCCTTCGTCGCGGCGCTGAACGGCATTTACGAGCATTCGCCCTGGATTCCCGAACGGGCCGCCGGCATGCGTCCTTTCGCCAGCGTCGCCGCGCTCAAGCTCGCGCTGCAGGCAGCGGTCGACGAGGCCGGCGAGGACGAACGCCTGGCGCTCCTGCGCGCCCACCCCGAGCTGGCCGGCAAGGCGGCGATCGCCGGCGAACTGACTGCGGAATCGACCGGAGAGCAGGCCGCCTCGGGCCTGAACCTGTGCAGCCCCGAGGAATACGCTTGCCTGCACCAACTCAATGCCGACTACAACGCGAAGTTCGGCTTCCCCTTCATCCTGGCCGTCAAAGGGCCGACCGGGCGCGGCCTCACGCGCGGCGCCATCATCGAGACCTTTGCGCGGCGGCTCAAGAACGCGAGAACCGACGAGCTGGCCGAGGCCCTGCGCCAGGTGCATCGCATCGCCGAGATCCGCCTCAACGCCCTGCTCGGCATCACGCCGGCGCTCGGCGCGCAGGTGATGGACTGGTGCGAGGCCATCGGCGCCTGGAGCGATGCGGACTCCGGCCTTACCTGCGCCTACCTGACGCCGGCGCACCGCCGCACGGCGCAGCAGATCGCCAGCTGGATGACTGACGCCGGCATGGAGGCCCACATCGACGCGGTCGGCAACGTGGTCGGGCGCTATGCGGCGGCCGATCCGGACGCGAAAACGCTGATGACGGGCTCGCATTACGACACCGTGCGCAACGGCGGCAAGTACGACGGCCGGCTCGGCATCCTGCTGCCGGTCGCGGTCGTCGCCCAGCTGCATGCGCGCGGCGAGCGCCTGCCCTTCCATCTGGAGGTAGTCGGCTTCGCGGAAGAGGAAGGCGTGCGATTCCGCAGCACTTTCCTCGGCAGCAGCGCGATCACCGGCGGCTTCGACCCGGCGCTGCTGGACGCAGTGGACGGCGACGGCATATCGATGCGCGCGGCCCTCGAGGAAGCCGGCCATGACCCGGCGGCGATCGCTGCGCTGGCGCGCCGGCCCGAGGACCTGCTCGGCTTCGTCGAGGTCCACATCGAGCAGGGACCGGTGCTGCTCGAACGCGGCTTGCCGGTCGGGGTCGTGACGGCGATCGCAGGCAGCTCGCGCTACCTGGTCGAGCTGGCGGGCGTCGCCAGCCATGCCGGCACCACGCCGATGGGCATGCGGCGCGATGCCGCCGCCGCCGCCGCCGAGATCGTGCTGCTGGTCGAGGAGCGCTGCAGCGGCGTCCCGTCGCTGGTCGGCACCGTGGGCCAGCTCCAGGTGCCGGGCGGATCGGTGAACGTGATCCCCGGCGCCTGCACGCTCTCGCTCGACATCCGCGCGGCCAGCGATGCCGTGCGCCTGGCGGCCGTGGACGACATCCTGGCCGGAGTCAAGCAGATTTGCGCGCGGCGCGGCATCGAGGAAAAGCTGTGGAAGATCGTGGAAGCCGAAGCGGCGCCCTGCTCGCCGCGCCTGATGGACCTGCTCGGGGCGGCGGTCGAGCGCCAGGGCGTACCGCGCTTCGACCTGCTCTCCGGCGCCGGCCACGACGCGATGCAGATGGCGCAGCTCACCGAGGTGGCGATGCTGTTCACCCGCTGCGGCAACGGCGGCATCAGCCACAATCCACTGGAGACCATGACCGCCGACGACGCCGAACTGGCGGCGCAGGTGCTGCTCGATTTCCTGCGCAGCCTGGGCTGAATGCCGGCGCCGCGCACCGTGGGAGCGCCATGATTGCATTACGCCAGGCTGTGCCGGACGACATCGCGCTCTTGTGGGAGTTGAGGACGCGCGCGGTCGCGCACAGCTGCGCCGGCCACTACACGCCGCAGGTCCTCGCCGCCTGGCTGGCGTCGAGTGCACCGCCGGCACTGGAACGGCACATCAGCCATGGCGGCGGGCTGGTGGCCGTCGAAGAGGAAGTCATCCTCGGCTATGCCGTGCTCGATCCATTGACCGGCGAAGTCGACGCGGCCTTTGTCGATCCGCGTCAGCAGGGACGGGGCATCGGCCGGGTTCTGCTGGACGCGCTGGAAGGGAACGCCAGGGCGGGAGGCATTGAACGGTTGTTCCTGTCGGCGTCCCTGAATGCCGTTCCCTTTTACGAGCGCGCCGGCTTCGTTGCCTTGCGCGAGGAGCTGTATCCGCATCGTTCGGGGCTGGAGATTCCTTCGGTCTTCATGGAGAAAGTCCTGGGCTGAGATGGCTGCCGAAGGGATGTAGGGGTGATTGAGGCCCGTGGTCTCAATCACGGGGTCACCGGGCGCCTGTACCCGGGCGTATATTGACCCGCTGCGTTGGCGCCGCGCACGCGTTCAAGGAACCTTAAAACATCGCGACAGGTCACCGCCGGTTGAACGCGTGGAGTCAGGACTCCACCCTACGTGTACCGCGATTCGTAGGGTGGAGTCCTGACTCCACGCGTTTTGGAACCCCTGCACACCTGCACCCGGCTGGCTCACCCAAACGCGCTTGATTGACTGGCATTGGGCCATCAACCTCGATCAGCGCTTCGGCGCCGGCGTAGCGCGGTAGCGCAGCACCATGGCGATGCCGCCTAAAATCGCGACGGAGGCCACCACCAGCCGCAGTGTCAGCGCCTCCCCCAGCCACAACACCGCGCCGAGCGCGGCCAGCGGCGGGACCGACAGCTGCACGGTCGCCGCCCGCATCGCGCCCAGGCCACGCAGCGCCGCATACCAGAGCGCGTAGCCGACGCCCGAGGTCAGCGCACCGGAAACGACGGCAAGCAGGATGCCCGTCGCGTCGGCATGGGCCACGCCGGCGAACGGCAGCCAGAGCGCCACGGCCAGCGGCGCGGCGCACAGAAAATTGATGGCGGTGGCTCCCAGCGGATCGCTCGATCCGCGTCCGCGCAGCGAATACACGCCCCAGGCGACGCCGGCCAGCGCCATCAACAGCGTGCCGGCCAGGGGCGGCGCGGCGACACCCGGCAGCACGAGGTAGACGAGGCCGGCGAAGGCCAGGGCCAGCCCGATCCATCCCGGCAGCGGAAAGCGCTCGCCGGCGCGCAGCGCCACGCCGAACATGGTCAGCTGGACGGCGCCGAACAGCACCAGCGCGCCGGTGCCGGCCGGCAGGCTGACGTAGGCGAAGGAGAAGAAGGCGACATAGGCGAACAGCATCGCCGCCGCCCACCAGTCGCTTCGCACGGCAGGCCGTTCTCCTCGGCGCAGGCGGACGATCAGCGCCAGCGCCAGCGCGCCGGCCAGCACGCGCACGGCGCCGAAGCTGGCCGGGTCGATTCCGCCGCGCTGCAGGGCCAGCCGGCACAGGAGGGAATTCGCTGCAAACGCCAGCATGGCGGCAGCAGTAAGGGCCAGCGTGATGGCCGGACTGGGGGCAGGACTGGAGGCAGGACTGCGGTTCATGCGATCTCTCTTTTCGGATCACTGCGGCCGCGGCGACCGCTTTATCGGCCGACACGCATTCGGCCAGGCCGCATGTCCTTCGCGCCGCACTACGCGTCCGCCGTCAGCAGTGGCCGCTCCGTCGCCAACAACGCTGCCCGGGACAGCCCGCGATCAATCGAGCTCGGGCGACGGCTGGCGGCGCGCCGCAGCCCGGCTCCTGAGCCAGTCGCGCCCTCCGCGCTCGAGGGCGCGCTCGATCACCGCCGGCGGCAGGCTGTACACGGTCGCCCAGGTGGCGCGTCCGTCCACGGCGTTCGACGGGAAGCTGCTCGTTTCGATCGGCCAGTTGTATTTGCGTTTCAGCGTGCGCACGATGGCGGCCAGGGTGACGCGGCCGCGCAGCGGCTCGGCGCCGGTCTGGTCTTCGTTCGACAGCAGCACGGCCAGCACGGCGCCGCGCGCGGTCAGCGGGCCGGGATAGGTGGGAGATTTGCTCGGCATGGCGCCATTCTAGCCGCGTTTGCCCCCACTCATTGTTCAGGCGCGAACACAAGCGATCCCCCGGCCGGGAAGCTTAGTCCGCCACGCCTGCCCGCTCCAGCATCGCATGCAGCAGCACATTGCAGCCGGCCTCCAGGTGGGCCGGTTGCGCATCCTCGATCTCGTTGTGGCTGATGCCGTCCTTGCAGGGCACGAAGATCATGCCCGAGGGCGCCACCCGCGCCGTGTAGATGGCGTCGTGGCCGGCGCCGGAGACGACGTCCATCGTCGAGTAGCCCAGCTTGTCGGTGGCCGCGCGCACGGCGTTCACGCAGTCCGGATGGAAGGGGCATGGCGGATAATAGGAGACACGTTCGATCGCTATCCCCAAGCCCGTCTCGCTCCGCGTCTTCGCGACAAAGGCCAGCATCTCCTCGTGCATCGTGTTCAGCAGGTCATCGCTGACGTTACGCAGGTCGATGCTGAACTTGACCTGGCCGGGGATGACGTTGCGGCTGTTGGGGAAGACCTGCACCATGCCGACCGTGCCGCGCCCGTACGGCGGATAGCGGTTCGCGATCGCCACCGTCTCCTGCATGATGGTGGTGGCCACCTGCAGCGCGTCGCGGCGCAGGCCCATCGGCGTCGGGCCGGCGTGGGCTTCCATGCCGGTCACGATGCAGTCGTACCAGGACAGGCCCATCACCGCCGGCACCACGCCGATCACCTTGCCGGCGTCTTCCAGCACCGGTCCCTGCTCGATGTGGGCCTCGAAATAGGCGCCGATCGGATGGCGGCCGGGCTCTTCCTCGCCGAGGTAGCCGATGCGTTCCAGCTCTTCGCGCACGGTCTTGCCGTCGACGTCCTTGGCCGCATACGCGGTCTCGAGGCTGAAGGCGCCGCAGAACACGCCCGAACCCATCATCACCGGCACGAAGCGCGAGCCCTCCTCGTTGGTCCAGAACGCGACTTCGACTGGGGCCTCGGTCTCGATGCCGTGGTCGTTCAGGGTGCGCACCACTTCCAGGCCGGCCAGTACGCCGTAGTTGCCGTCGAACTTGCCGCCGGTGGGCTGGGTGTCGATGTGGCTGCCGGTGACGATCGGCGGCAAGGCGTTGTCGCGGCCGGGGCGGCGCATGAAGACGTTGCCGATCTTGTCGACCGTGACCGACATGCCGGCCTCCTTTGCCCAGCACACCACCAGGTCGCGGCCCTGGCGGTCGAGGTCGGTCAGGGTGAGGCGCTTGACGCCGCCTTTGTCGGTGGCGCCGATCTGGGCGAGTTCCATCAGGGAGTTCCACAGGCGTTGGCCGTTGATGCGCAGGGTGTCGGGCATGTTCTATTCTCCGGTGAGCGCTTGTTTTTGACCGTTCTTGTACAGGCGGCAGGCAAGCGTTGCTGCACGGCTGTTCTGAAGCTGGTTGAACGCGTGGGCGGGAGACCCGCCCACCCTACGGGTTACACGAACGCAGGCCGGTCGATGTGGCGGCCAGCGCCCTCTTCGGCACGCAGGTCGCCGCGTTCGAAGACGAGCTTGCCGGCGGCGACCGTGTGCGTCGGGATGCCGCGCACGGTGCGGCCCTCGAAGACGTTGAAGCCGCCTTTCGCGAACTGGGTTTTGCTTGAAATCGTGCGCGAGCCGTTCGGGTCCCAGACGACGATGTCGGCGTCGGCGCCGACGGCGATCACGCCCTTCCTCGGGTACATGTTGAAGATCTGGGCGGCGTTGGTCGAGGTGACGCGCACGAATTCGGACGGCGTCAGGGTGCCGGAGTTGACGCCGGCGTCCCAGACCACCGCCATCCGTTCCTCGACGCCGCCGCAGCCGTTCGGGATGCGCGTGAAGTCGTCCTTGCCGGCCGCCTTCTGCTCGGCGCAGAAGGTGCAGTGGTCGGTCGCGGTGGTGTGCAGGTTCCCGCCGCGCAGGCCCTGCCACAGCGCCTGCTGGTGGTGGCTGCTGCGAAACGGCGGGCTCATGACGTGGCCGCGCGCGAAATCCTCGTCCTCGCTCGCATACACGCTGTCGTCGATGACCAGGTGCCCGGCGAGCGCTTCGCCATACACGCGCTGGCCGCGGGCGCGGGCGCGCGCAATCGCATCGAGCGACTCGGCGCAGGACACGTGGACGATGTAGACCGGGGTACCGAGCACGTTGGCGATCGCGATCGCGCGGTTGGCCGCTTCCGCCTCTACTTCGGGCGGGCGCGACAGCGGATGGGCCTTTGCGCCGCGCACGCCGCGCCGGAGCAGGTCCTGCTGCAGCTGGTAGACCAGTTCGCCGTTCTCGGCGTGCACGGTCGGGATCGCGCCCAGCTCCAGCGCGCGGCTGAAGCTTTTGACCAGCGTCTCGTCGTCGGCCATGATCGCGTTCTTGTACGCCATGAAGTGCTTGAAACTGTTCACGCCATGCTCGCGCACCAGGGTGCCCATCTCGGCATGCACCGAATCGGCCCACCAGGTGACGGCCACGTGGAAGGTGTAGTCGCCCGCCGATTTCCGCACCCAGCCGCGCCAGGTCTGGTAGGCCTCGAGCAGCGACTGCTGCGGATCGGGAATCACGAAATCCATGATGGTCGTCGTGCCGCCCGCCAGGCCCGCCGCCGTGCCGGTATAGAAATCGTCCGCGGTGACGGTGCCCATGAAGGGCAGCTGCATGTGCGTATGGGTGTCGATCCCGCCCGGCATCACGTACTGCCCGCCGGCGTCGATGACGACGGCGTTCGCCGGCGCCTCCAGGTTCTCGCCGACGGCGACGATCTTGTCGCCGTAACAGAGCACGTCGCCGCGGAAGGCGCGGTCGGCGTTCACGATGGTGCCGCCACGGATGATCGTCGTCATGGACTCCCCTTTTGAGTTTTACATTGGATAGTTATTCGCGGTGCCGTTCACCGCCCCCCGCGCCGGCACCGTGCGGCCCCGCATCATCACGCCATACACGATGGCCGCGATGACGACGCCGACGAACCAGGCATAGGTATAGATCGTCTTGAAGGCCGGGCCGACGTCCGGGAAGGACGCGGGCAACGCGGCGTTCAGGAAGCCGGGGATGTTGGGCAGCACGCCGGCCGCGAAGGCGACCAGCGCGGCGACGTTCCAGCCGCCGCGGTAGGTGTACATGCCTTCGTCGCGGTACAGCTGGCCGACGTCGAGCCGGGTCTTGCGGATGAAGTAGTAGTCGATGATCATGATGCCGGCGATCGGCCCGAGCAGCGCCGAATACCCGGTCAGCCAGATGAAGATGTAGTTCTGCGTCGTCTCGAGGATCTTCCACGGCATCATCGCCAGTGCGATGCCCGCCGTGATGTAGCCGCCGGTGCGGTAGGAGATGCGCTTGGGCGACAGCGCGGAGAAATCGTAGGCCGGCCCGACCAGGTTGGCGGCCAGGTTGACGCTGGCGGTGTCGATCAGCAGGATCAGCAGCGCCACCAGCACGGCCACGCCCGTCATGCGGCTGGCCAGGTCGACCGGGTCCCACAGCGCCTTGCCGTACAGGACGATGGTGGCCGAGGTGACGGTGACCGCCAGCGCCGCGAGCAGGGCCATGGGCAGGGGCAGGCCGAGCGTCTGGCCGATGACCTGGTCGCGCTGGGATTTGGCGAAACGGGTGAAGTCGGGGATGTTCAGCGCCAGCGTGGCCCAGTAGCCGATCATGGCGGTCAGCGAAGGCCAGAACACGCTCCAGAACAGGCCGGCCTTGGGGCCGCCGGCGACGAATTGCGAAGGCTGGTCGAGCAGCGGGCCGAAGCCGCCGACCTTGTCGTAGACCCACCAGAGCAGCAGGAAGCAGATCGCGATCTTCAGGGGCGCGGTATAGGTCTCGAGCTTGCGGATCGATTCCATGCCGTGCACGATGAAGTACATCTGGATCGCCCAGAAGCCCACGAAGCAGGCCAGCTGGCCGCCGTTGATGCCCAGGCCCGGCAGGTTGTCGCCGCCGATCGGGGCGCCCAGCAGCACGCCGAGCAGCGTGTAGATCATGCTGCCGCCAAACCAGGTCTGGATGCCGTACCAGCCGCAGGCCACGACGGCGCGCATCAGGGCCGGCAGGCGCGCGCCGCGGGTGCCGAAGGAGGCGCGCGCCAGCACGGCGTAGGGAATGCCGTATTTGGTGCCGGCGTGCCCGATCAGGAGCATCGGCAGCAGCACGATCACGTTCGCGAGGAACACGGTGAGCACCGCCTGCCAGGCCGACATGCCGCTTTCGATCAGGCTGGCGGCGAGCATGTAGGCCGGGATGCTGATGACCATCCCCACCCAGAGGGCGCCGAAGTGGTACCAGCGCCAGGTGCGCTGCGCGGCGCTGGTGGGCGCCAGGTCGTCGTTCCAGAGTTCGGGGCTGGCAGTGTGGTGTTCCGTCACGGTAGGGCCTTTTCAATCGGGTTGCAGTGCAACCGAGTGTAGCGCAAACGTACTGACGGGCGCGGGCGGAAGCGTTCCCGCGCCCGGGGTACGAACCGACATCGAGCCTTATACCGGCAGCTCGGCCGGCACGGCCTGCCCGGCGCCCGCCACCGGCTCGGCCACCGCCCTTGCCTGCACCGGCTCCGCGCGCGGATTGCGCGGGTCCTGGGTCCAGTTCATATAGGGCTTGCCCGTCTCCTGCGCCACCATCGTGATGCAGCCCTCGACCGGACAGGTGATTTCGCACAGGTTGCAGCCGACGCATTCGCCCTCGATCACCTCGTAGCGGCGGCCGCCCTTGTCGCCGATCAGCTGGGCGATGGCCTGGTGCGAGGTGTCCTCGCAGGCGATGAAGCACTTGCCGCAGGCGATGCACTTGTCCTGGTCGATGTGGGCGATCGCCTGGAAGTTCATGTCGAGGTACTTCCAGTCGGTCGTGTTCGGCACGGCCTTGCGCGAGAACGCGGCGATGTTCGCGTAGCCCTTCTCGTCCATCCAGCGCGACAGGCCGTCCTTCATTTCGTCGACGATGCGAAAACCGTGCAGCATCGCCGCCGTGCACACCTGCACCGAGCCGGCGCCAAGCGCGATGAACTCGGCCGCATCGCGCCAGTTGCCGATGCCGCCGATGCCGGAAATCGGCAGGCCGGCGGTGACGGGATCGCGCGCGATCTCGGCCACCATGTTCAGCGCGATCGGTTTCACGGCCGAGCCGCAGTAGCCGCCATGGGTGCTGGCGCCGCCGACGACCGGGAAGGCGACCATGCGGTCGAGGTCGAGGTGGGTGATGGAATTGACCGTGTTGATCAGCGAGACGGCGTCCGCCCCGCCGGCCAGCGCGGCGCGGGCCGGTGCGCGCACGTCGGTGATGTTCGGCGTCAGCTTGACGATGACGGGCAGGCGCGTGTGCTTCTTGCACCAGGCGGTGACCATTTGCACGTACTCCGGCACCTGCCCGACCGCCGCGCCCATGCCGCGCTCGGGCATGCCGTGCGGGCAGCCGAAATTGAGTTCGATGCCGTCGGCGCCGGTCGCCTCCACCAGCGGCAGGATCGCCGCCCACGGTGCCTCTTCGCAGGGCAGCATCAGCGAGACGATCATCGCGCGGTCGGGCCAGGCCTGTTTGACGGCCGTGATTTCGCGCAGGTTGATCTCGAGGCTGCGGTCGGTGATCAGCTCGATGTTGTTGAAGCCGATGACTTCGCGATTCTTGCCGTAGTGGGCCGAGTAGCGTGACGAGACGTTGACCGCCGGCGGATCTTCGCCCAGCGTCTTCCACACCACGCCGCCCCAGCCGGCTTCGAAAGCCCGCACGACGTTATACGCCTTGTCGGTCGGGGGGGCCGAGGCCAGCCAGAACGGATTCGGCGATCGGATGCCGCAAAATTCGATGCTCAGGTCGGCCATGCTGCCTCCGCTGCAAAGTCATTATGGATGGCCATGGCGGCCAGTTTGCCGTGCTGGACCGCCTGCACCGTCAGGTCCTGGCCGGGCGCGACGCAGTCGCCGCCCGCATAGATGCCCGGCACCCGGGTGCGCAGCGCCGCGTCGACCGCGATCCGTTCGCCGCCCTGCCACAGGCTTTGGGCGAGGTCGTCGGCGGCCGGCGGCTCCGCCATCGCCTGGCCGATGGCCTTGAACACGGCGTCGGCCGCGATGTCGATGAAGGCGCCGGTGCGGGCCAGGCGGCCATCGTCCATGCGGGTCTCCTCGAAGCGCATGCCGGCCACGCGTCCCAGCTCGTCCCGCAGCACGTCCAGCGGCGAAGCCCAGGTGCGGATGCGCACGCCGTTGAGCTTGGCGATCTCGATTTCGTGGCCGGTCGCGCTCATGGCGTCATAGCCGCGGCGATAGGCCAGCGTGACTTCGTCGGCGCCGAGGCGCTTGATCTGCACCGCCATGTCGATCGCGGTATTGCCCGCGCCGATGACGACGGCGCGCCGCGGCACCGGCAGGGTCGACAGGTCGCTGGCCTGGCGCAGCGCGGCGATGTAATCGGTGGCTGCCATCAGGCCCGGCGCGTCTTCGCCGGTCAGGCCCAGGCGGCGGCTGGCGCCCAGGCCGAGGCCGAGGAAGACCGCATCGAAGCGCGCGTGCAGGTCGCGCAGCTGGAGGTTCTCCCCGAGCGCCTGGCCGTACTGGATGTCGATGCCGCCAATGGACAGCAGGAAGTCGACCTCCTGCTGGGCGAACTCGCCGGGCAGCTTGTATTTGGCGATGCCGTATTCGTTCAGCCCGCCCGCTTTCGGCCGTGCTTCGAAGACGACGACGTCGTGCCCGAGCATGGCGAGGCGGTGGGCGCAGGACAGGCCGGCGGGACCGGCGCCGACCACGGCGATGGTTTTCCCGGTCGACGGCGCACGTTGAAACGGGTGGCCGGCGAAGCGCGCGTTGTCGACCGCGTGGCGCTGCAGCAGGCCGATCTTCACGGGCTCGCGCTCGGCCTCGTTGTTGCGCACGCAGGCGTCCTCGCACAGGATCTCGGTCGGGCAGACGCGCGCGCAGCTGCCCCCGAAGATGTTCTGCCCGAGGATCTTGACGGCGGCGCCGTTGATGTTCTGGTCGTGGATGTTGCGGATGAAGCTGGCGACGTCGATGCCGGTCGGGCAGGCGCGCATGCAGGGGGCGTCGTAACAGTAGAGGCAGCGCGCCGCTTCGATGGCCGCCTGCCTGCTGGTCAAGGGCGGGGCAAGGTCCGTGAACTGCGCCGCGAGCGTGCCGTGCGAATCGGCGGCCGGCGGCAGGTGCTGGAGAGTCTCGATCATGTGCATCCCTGGTTTTTGTTGGAGTGCTGGTGTTCGAACTGCTTCATGCTGGTGCTGCTGGTGCTGCTGGTGCTGCTTTTCGTAGGGTGGGCACTTGTGCCCACGCGGTCGTACCCCTGAATTACCGCACGACTGATCTTGCGCTTACTATCGACGCGTGGACGGCGGAGCCGTCCACCCTACGTTCCTGCGTTCGGCGCTAACGATATGCGGAGCCGCCGCTAACACGATGCATGCTTCCGCGTGGACTCGGGAGTCCACCCTACACCGCGCATGTTTCCGCGTGGGCCCGTGCGTAATCGAGGCCACTGGCCTCGATTATCCCACCCTACTTCATCTGCGGGAACGCGAACTCCACGCCGGCACTGGCCGTATTCGGCCAGCGCTGCATCACCGCCTTGTGCCGCGTGTAGAAACGCACGCCTTCCGGCCCGTAGGCGTGGTGGTCGCCGAACATGCTGCGCTTCCAGCCGCCGAAGCTGTTGAAGGCCATCGGCACCGGCAGCGGCACGTTCACGCCCACCATGCCGACCTGGATCTGGCGCACGAATTCGCGGGCGACGCCGCCGTCGCGGGTGAACACGGCGACGCCGTTGCCGTATTCGTTGGCGTTGATCAGCTCGACCGCGCTGCCGACATCCGGCAGGCGCACCACGCACAGCACCGGCCCGAAAATCTCTTCCTTGTAAATGCTCATCTCGGGCGTGACATGGTCGAACAGCGTGCCCCCCACGAAGAAGCCGTTTTCAAAGCCCTCGACCTTGTAGTTGCGGCCGTCCACGACCAGGGTGGCGCCCTGCTCCACGCCTTCTCCGATCAGGCGCTCGATGCGCTGGCGCGCGGCCTGCGTCACCACCGGTCCCATCTCCGCGCCCTCGCTCATGCCGTCCGCGATCTTCAGTTTGGCCGTGCGTTCGGCCAGCGCGCTCACCAGCTTGTCGCCGGCGTCGCCGATCGCCACCGCCACCGAAATCGCCATGCAGCGCTCGCCGGCGGAACCGTAGGCCGCGCCGATCAATGCGTCGACCGCCATATCCATGTCGGCGTCCGGCATCACGACCATGTGGTTCTTGGCGCCGCCCAGGGCCTGCACGCGCTTGCCGGCGGCGCTGCCGCGGGCGTAGATGTATTCCGCGATCGGGGTCGAGCCGACGAAGCTGATCGCCTGCACCTCGCGGTTGTCGAGCAACGCGTCGACGGCCGTCTTGTCGCCCTGAACGACGTTGAAGACGCCGTCCGGCAGCCCGGCTTCCTTAAGCAGGCGCGCATGCAGCAGCGAGGGCGACGGATCGCGCTCGGAAGGTTTCAGGACGAAGGTATTGCCGCAGGCGATGGCGACCGGGAACATCCACATCGGCACCATGACCGGGAAGTTGAACGGCGTGATGCCGGCCACCACGCCGAGCGGCTGGCGCATCGACCAGGCGTCGATGCCGCGCGCGATCTGGTCGGTGAACTCGCCCTTGAGCATCTGCGGGATGCCGCACGCGAACTCGACCACCTCGATGCCGCGCGCCACTTCCCCTTGCGCGTCGCTGAAGGTCTTGCCGTGCTCGCGCGTGATGAGCGCGGCGAAGTCGTCGGTGTGCTGCTGGCACAGCTGCAGATATTTAAACAGGATGCGCGCACGCGCCAGCGGCGGCGTGGCCGACCAGGCCGGGAAGGCGGCGCTCGCCGCGAACACGGCGGCGTTGACTTCGTCGACGCCGGCCAGGGTGACGCGGGCACAGGGTTCGCCCAGCGCCGGGTTGAAGACGTCGGCGTAGCGCTCGCCGGCGGTGTCGACGACGTGGCCGCCGATGAAGTGGCCGATGATGTTCGTTTGGTTCATGCTTGTGTCTCTTCAGTCCAGGTTTTTCAGTACGGTCGCCAGCTTGCCGAACAGTTCGTCGATGTGCTGTTTTTCGAGGACGAGCGGCGGCGAGAGCGCGATGATATCGCCCGTGGTGCGGATCAGGATGCCGTCCGCGAAGGCTTTCTTCAGGGCCTGGTAGGCGCGCGCGCCCGGCTTGCCGGCGATGGGTTCGAGTTCGATGCCGGCGACCAGGCCGATCGTGCGCAGGTCGATCACGTGCGGCAGCCCCTTGAGCGCGTGCACCGCGTCTTCCCAGTAGGGCTGGATTGCCCTGGCGTGATCGAGGATCTGCTGCTCCTTGAACACCTCGAGCGTCGCCAGCGCAGCGGCGCAGGCGACCGGGTGGCCGGAATAGGTATAGCCGTGGAACAGTTCGATCCCGGCCGGCGCTTCCATGAAGGCGTCGTGGATGAAGCGCTTGCTGAACACGGCGCCCATCGGGATCACGCCGTTGGTGAGTCCCTTGGCGGTCGTCATCATGTCCGGTTCGACGTCGAAATAATCGGCCGCGAAAGGCGTCGTCAGGCGTCCGAAGCCGGTGATCACTTCGTCGAAGATGAGCAGAATGCCGTGCTTCGTGCAGATCTCGCGCAGGCGCTTGAGGTAGCCCTTAGGAGGCACCAGCACGCCGGTCGAGCCGGACACCGGCTCGATGATGACGGCGGCGATGGTCGAGGCGTCGTGCAGGGTGACCAGGCGTTCGAGTTCGTCGGCCAGCTCGACGCCGAAGTCCGGCTCGCCGCGCGAGAAGGCGTTTTTCAGCAGGTTGTGCGTGTGCGGCAGGTGGTCGACGCCCGGCAGCAGCGGACCGAAGTGCTTGCGGTTGGGACCGATGCCGCCCACCGACAGGCCGCCGAAGCCGACGCCGTGGTAGCCGCGCTCGCGCCCGATCAGGCGGGTACGCCCGCCCTCGCCGCGCGCCTTGTGGTAGGCCAGCGCGATCTTGAGGGCGGTGTCTACCGCTTCCGAACCGGAGTTGGTGTAGAACACGTGGCCGAACTTGTGGCCGGTGTAGTCCATGAGTTGCTCGGCCAGGTCGAACGCGGCCGGGTGGCCCATCTGGAAGGTCGGCGCGAAGTCGAGCTGGCCGATCATTTCGCGCACGGCGCCGACGATCTTCGGCTGCGCATGGCCGCAGGGCACGCACCAGAGGCCGGCGGTGCCGTCGAGGATCTGGTTGCCGTCCACGTCCTTGTAATACATGCCTTCGGCCGACACCAGCAGGCGCGGATCGGCCTTGAAGTCGCGGTTGTTGGTGAAAGGCATCCAGAAGGCGGACATCGATTCGGGTCTGGACTCGTTCATGCAGCTCTCCCTGGTTACAGCCAATGTGATTTAAAAACTGGTCTGAATGGAAACGATGAGGCAATCACCACAATGTGCGCGCCTGCGCCGCGAATGTAAAGCCACGGGACGCCCGAGCCGGCCGGCCTGAACGGCGTGCGTTGCAAAAATGCAAAAGAACCTGCCGATCCGGTAATATAAACGCGCGCCTTGATGCCGTCATATTCATTTTCGTATATCCAAAGTCAACGGCGACGAAGCCAGCAGCGGCAAACAAGCATCGTAAATCACCCGGCTGGCGAGCAGTATGAGAATGCCAACCCATTTGATCTAACGCAAACTCAGCCATCGCGGAAAGAGCGTGTAACAAAACCTTCATGGCAAGGCGCAGCGTCGAAGACAGTACGCCAGTACGGCGAGACGCTGCAACGCCGCCATGGAGGTTTTGTTAGGCGCTTCAAGGGATCGTGATGCTGAATGAGGAATACCATGCCTGACACTCTGCCACCCGTCCTCCGCACCGCGCGCCTGGTGCTGCGGCCCTTCACCAGCGGCGACGCCGCTGCGCTGTTCCGCGTCTTTTCCGACGAGCAGGTGGTGCGTTTCTGGTCGAGCGGGCCCTGGACCGACATCGCCCAGGCCGACCAGATGATCGAGGAAGCGCTGCTGGCCTACCGCGAGGGCAGCCTGTCCCGCTATGCGATCGCGCTGGCCGACACGGACGAACTGATCGGCATCTGCAACCTGCGCGGTTTCTTCGAGCAGAACCGCCGCTGCGAGCTGGGGTACGCGCTGGGCAGCGCCCACTGGGGCCGCGGCTATGCCTGCGAGGCGCTCGAAGCCCTGCTCGGGCATGCATTCACTGACCTTGACATGAACCGCATCGAAGCCGACATCGATCCGCGCAACGACGCCTCGGCACGCCTGCTGGAACGGCTCGGCTTTCGCCAGGAAGGGTATATGCCGCAACGCTGGTTCGTCCACGGCGAATTCGCCGATACCGCCTTTTATGGCTTGCTCAGGCGCTATTGGGACGAGCGCGCACTGTCCCGTTCGTCGGTCGCCACGACCGGTTAGCCCGTGAAATCGGCGCTTCGTCGGAGGGGGCTCGCCTCCACGTCTGCATGGCGATACAGTGTCTCCATCGACCTTCCCAACACAGGAGCACACGCATGAAAACGACTACTTTCCGCAGCTTTGCCGCCGAACTCGAGGAAGCCGCCGACACCGGCCTGCGCTACCTGCGCCGCGGCCTGCGCACATTCTCGGCACTGCCCTGGCCTGCCCTGCTGCTGGCCGCGGTGCTGGTCGCCTGCGCCATCACCGTTATCCCCCTCGCGCTGATGCTGTTCGCTATCTTCCTCGCCATCAAGTACGCAGTGCTGGCGATCAATAGCGACAAGAAAACCCCACTCGGAGACTAACGTGCAGGCAAGCCAGATCAACCAGACGCTCGACGTCCTGCGTGACGTGTTGAAGGAGCTGAGCAAGCTGTGGTGGGCGTTTTTCGACTGGGTCGCCGTGGTCGACTGGAAGAAGCTCGCCGTCACGTGGCTGCTCGCCTTTATGTTTTTCGGCATGCTCAATACGCCCGAGCCTGCGGTCTGGTACCTCTTCATTTCGTTCGGCGTCAAGGTGCTCGCCGGCGGCAAACGCCGCGCCGAGCTGGTGGCGCGCGACGCCACGCTGAAAGCCGACGTGGCCAACCTCGAACGGCGCCTGACCGAAGCGCAGATGGCGGCCCTGCAGGCCCAGGTCGAGCCGCACTTCCTGTTCAACACCCTGGCCCTGATCGGCCGCCTGATCGAGACCGACCCGCCCGAGGCGGCGAAAGTGCATGCCCACCTGATCGCCTACCTGCGCTCGGCACTGCCGCAGATGCGCTCCTCCGGCGGCGCCACGCTCGGCAAGCAGCTCGAACTGTCGCGCGCCTACCTCGCCATCATGCAGGCAAGGATGAAGGAAAGGCTCCAGGTGCGCTTCGAGGTGCCCGATTTCCTCGGCAGCTCGCCCTTCCCGCCGATGATGCTGCAGACCCTGATCGAGAACGCCATCAAGCACGGGCTGGAACCGAAGATCGAAGGCGGCACCATCCTTGTCCGTGCACGGGTCGACGGCGCCACCCTGGTCGTCGACGTCTGCGACGACGGCGTCGGCATCGACCTGCATGCCGACGACGGCGTGGGCCTGGCGAACATTCGCGAGCGTCTGCAGCTGCTGTACGGCACCCAGGCCGAGCTGGTCATCGAAGCGCCGCCCGGCGGTGGCGCCTGCGCCTCGGTGCGCATTCCCTACAAGATGATGGAGGACGCGTAATGGCCACTGCCCTGATCGCCGACGACGAAGCCCCGATGCGCGAGCAGCTGCGTGCGCGCCTGGCCGAGGTCTGGCCAACGCTGGACGTCGTGGCGGTGGCCTCGAACGGCATCGAGGCCGTCGAACTGGCCGCGCGCCACCAGCCGCAGATCGCCTTCCTCGACATCCGCATGCCCGGCATGGGCGGCATCGAAGCCGCGCGCCAGCTCTACAACCGCTGCCACATCGTGTTCGCTACCGCCTACGACCAGTACGCGGTCGACGCCTTCGAACACGGCGCCATCGACTATCTCCTGAAACCCGTCACCGCCGAACGCCTCGCCACCACCTGCGAGCGCCTGCGCGCCCGCCTGCCCCAGGCGCCCCAGGACATCGGCGCCCAGCTGGCGCAACTCGGCTCCCTGCTCCAGCAAGGCACGCCGCCGAAGCGCAACTACCTGCGCTGGATCCAGGCGCAGGTCGGCGGCAGCCTGCGCATGATCAGCACGCGCGAGGTCCTGTTTTTCCAGTCCGACGAAAAATACACGCGCGTGCAGACCGCGACCGCCGAACTCCTGATCCGCAAGACGCTCAAAGAACTGGCCGACGAACTCGATCCCGACGAGTTCTGGCGCATCCACCGCTCGACCCTGGTTCGGGTGGACGCCATCGCCGAGGTCTCGCGCGACATCCGTGGGCGGCAGATGCTCAGGGTCAGGAATTATCCGCAGGAGCTGGAGGTAAGCCGGAACCATTCGCATTTGTTCCAGCAGATGTGATTCTTTGCATCGCGCTGGACAGCGGTCAGCCGGCTCCGCACTGGCCCGACTCAACTGTGCTTGCTCGGCCATCAGCCAGTGCAACTCTCTTTTTTTCTCCACACAGGCATGCAGCTGTTGTAATAAACCGACCCGGCAGTGAACCCGCGCCGGCTATCGCTTGTACCGGTCTCGCGTCCTCCAATCCCGGCAGCACTCGGCACACACATCCCGAGGAACGCTCCTGCCGGACGAGCATATCGACTCGGATTTTCAAAACCAACTTGCTTTGTGAATACATCTCAGCTTGGCACGACTGAACACCACAAAGGCCGGGTTAACAATCGATATTTATTTACCTGATTTATCGAAAACAACATACGTCCGCAATTGAAACTTTCCTGTATGACAGGGCTTGAAATAAATTTCTTCTGCCTCTTGACCGCACTCAAAAACAGGGCAAACATCCTGAACTTATAGACGCACTAACTTTCAGTAAAAATAGTTTTAGGAAATTTCCTCGCTCAAATATTCTTGAACGACATAGTTTCCAAGGCGATAGCAAAAACAACTAGGGATGTGCCTGCCTCCGCAGCGCAAATAAAGACAATCACCGAGAAAACACAGCAAGCCGATGCGCCGGGTCACCGACGCATCGAGGCCAATGCTGTTCCTATTTAAATATCGCTGCAAAAATCTTTTCACTCCATTCCTGCTGCCTTAGAAGACCGACTCGTGCGCACTTATCATCGCGAAATCGGTTTTCCATGGCGAGCGCATGGAAAAATCCTGTCCAATCCGAATTCATCGCTTTAGCCACACAGCCCACATTACAAGTTAGTTCAGGGGAGTCGACCATGTGTTCACTTAAGAGTCTTCGTATCAGATTTGCGACAAGGTTCCGCGCATTTCATCGAAACATTTCAAGAACACGGATTGCTCCGCGCGCGTTCCTGACGCGCCCGGCGAACCTGAATAGACGGCTGAAAATCTTTTCGGTATTAGCGATAGGCACCTTGGCTCTGGGCGATCGGTTCTCGCAGGCACAGGACTCGATCGAGTCAATGTCCCTGAAAACCGTCCCAGTGCCGGGCCCATCAGCAGCGATGTTGTCGGAGTTTGTGAAGGATAAACAAGCCGCGATCCAGCTCGGAAAAGCACTATTCTGGGATACCCGGGTGGGTAGCGATAACAAAACCTCGTGCGCGACTTGTCACTTCAGCGCCGGAGTGGATGATCGCAGCAAGAACCAATTAGATCCGGGAACCTTGCGACGCTTCCCGCGGTTGGCGCCGAATGCACCCTACCCTGATGCCACGTTCCAGCTCGGCGGTGGACCGAACCACCAGCTTACCGCCAAGGACTTCCCCTTCACCCGATATATCAATGAGGCGGATGCGAACGGTGCCGGTTCAAAAATAGCCGATGTCAATGAGGTCGCTTCCTCGCAGGGTGTCTTTACCGCAAAGTTCAAAGGTATATCTGGGAAAAAACAGAACGGTGTCGATGACTGTGACGTCGTCATCGACCATCAGGATGGATTTAGCATAAACAATGTAAACACGCGGCGTGTCGAGCCCCGCAATACCCCGTCGGTCATCAATGCAGTCTTTAACTTCAGAAATTTCTGGGACGGCCGGGCAAACAATGTGTTCAATGGAGGAGATCCATTTGGACTGAGGAATACCGCTCCTTTGATCTGGAAGCGCGAAGCCGGTTTGCTGCGTCAGGTTCACGTTGCACTTCCATCGTCTTCGCTGGCTTCCCAAGGCTCCGGGCCACCCCTGTCAGGGACCGAAATGAGCTGCACAGGACGGGCTTTTGTAGCGCTCGGTCAAAAACTGTTAAACCAAAAGATATTAAGCGACCAAAAGATTTCGCCGACCGACAGTGTATTGGGCAAATACGCGAACGACAAGCCGGTTTATCGTGCCATGATCGCGCAGGCATTCAATCCGGATTATTGGCAGTCCCCGTCGATTGTACGCTTCTCGAATAGCCATGCGAAGCGCATTGGATCGATGGACCTCAAGAATCCACGCCCCTTCGATAATTTCCCGGACACAGACGCCAGCCAGATGGAGGCCAACTTCTCGCTGTTCTTCAGCCTGGCCGTACAGTTATACCAAGCGACGCTGATTGCAGATGACAGCCCATTCGATCGCTATGCCGAAGGCAAGGGACAGTTGTCGGAACAGGAAAGCAAAGGTCTGCTGATATTCCGGGGAAAAGGCCAGTGCATCAACTGTCACGGCGGAGCAGAAATGACCAATGCGTCGTTTCGCCATGTCGTGAACCAGCGCCTGGAAAAAATGACCATGAAAAACGGCTCGATAAAAACCTATGACAACGGCTTCTATAATATCGGCGTCAGACCGACAAGCGACGATATTGGTATTGGCGGAGTCGATCCCTTCGGTAACCCACTGTCGGAGAGCATGCTGTTCGCCAAGTCGGCTGCCAACGCTTCTTTGCTGGGAAATGGGTTTGACCCGCGCAAGTATGAGCGGCCTGACACAGACAAGGTCAGCGTCAATGGCGCATTCAAGACCCCAGGCTTACGCAATGTGGAGCTGACCGGGCCATATTTCCACAATGGTGGTAAAGCCACACTGATGCAGGTTGTCGACTTCTACAACCGGGGTGGCGATTTCGCTGAAGAGAACAAGGAGGACCTGGCGCCGGACATACGGCCGCTCAACCTGAGCGAGGATGAGAAGGAAAGCCTCGTCGCGTTCCTTGTGTCCTTGACGGATGAGCGGGTCCGATACGAAAAGGCCCCGTTCGATCACCCGTCCTTGTGCATGCCGAATGGGCACCCCGGCGATACCAAGGCAGTCACGAATAGCGGCAACGGAAATGCGACCGATGTGAGTCCTCTACGCTGCCTGAAGGAAGTCGGAGCTGCCGGCAGTACCAGGAAAATCGCTCCATTCCTGGGCTATGGTGTGCTTCCCAAGCAACGATGATGTACGGGTCAGGCAGAAAAAAAGCGCTGCCACGTCAGAAGTGTGCAGCGCTTCCAAGTCGAATAAGTGCGCAGCGTGCGGGAACACGTGGCTGCTTCGCCTTTACTTGTTCAGCTCCCAGCCGCCAAACGCGTTCGGCAGCTGGCCCGCCGCCGTCGTCTCGTGGATGTCGCCCTTCAGGTTGGTCAGCACGACCGGCAGCTCGTTGCCGCCGAGTTCGAGGATGACCTGGCGGCAGGCGCCGCAGGGGGCGATCGGGCCGTCGGTCTGGCCGATCACGGCCAGCGCCGCGAAGTCGCCGGGCTTGTAGCCGTGGGCGATGGCCGAGAAGAAGGCGGTGCGCTCGGCGCAGTTGCACAGGCCGTAGGACGCGTTCTCGACGTTACAGCCGCGGAAGATGCGGCCGTCCTTGCATTCGAGGGCGGCGCCGACCTGGAATTTCGAGTACGGCGTGTAGGCCAGTTCGCGCGCGGCGCGGGCTTCGTCGATCAGTTTTTCGTAGCGCATGCTTGCCCCTTATTCCGGACGGATGGTGCGGTGGATCATCGGCTGCGCAGCCGACTGCTCGAGACGGATCTGGTAGGCGGCCTGCACCTGGCGCACCGCCTGCTCGGCGGCCTCCGGCGTGCGTGCGTGGACCATCGCCAGCGGCTGGCCGACCTCGATCTTGTCGCCCAGTTCGACCAAGCCCGTGAGACCGACGGCGAAGTCGATCGCATCCTGAGGACGCACGCGGCCGCCGCCCAGGGCGACCACGGCCAGGCCCAGACCACGGGTGTCGACCGAGGCGGCGTAGCCCGCTTGCAGGGCTGGCACCGGCACGATGACCGGTGCGGTCTCGAGGTAGGCATCCGGCTTGTCCATCAGGCCTGCCGGGCCGCCCAGGGCCGCGACCATGCGTGCGAAACGCTCGGCCGCTTCGCCCGAATCCAGGGCCGCCTGCAGTTTGGCGCGCGCTTCGATGTCGTTGGCGGCCAGGCCCGAGATCACCAGCATCTCGGCGCACAGCGCCATCGTCACTTCGTGCAAGCGTGCCGGGCGCGATTTGCCGGTCAGGTAATCGATCGCGACGCGCACTTCGACGGCGTTGCCGGCCGCATGGCACAGCGACTCGTCCATGCCGGTCAGGATGGCCGAGGTGCGGGTGCCGGCGCCGTTGCCGACGCTGACGATGCTCTCGGCCAGCTCGACCGATTTGTCGTAGGTCGGCATGAAGGCGCCGCTGCCCACTTTCACGTCCATCACCAGCGCGTCCAGCCCGGCCGACAGCTTCTTCGAGAGGATGGAGCCGGTGATCATCGCCACCGATTCGACGGTCGCCGTGGTGTCGCGGATGCTGTAGAAGCGCTTGTCGGCCGGCGCCAGCTGGGCGGTCTGGCCGATGATGGCTACGCCCACGTCTTTCACGACCTGGCGGAATTTCTCGGGGTCCGGCACGGTGCTGTAGCCCGGGATCGAGTCGAATTTGTCGAGCGTGCCGCCGGTGTGGCCCAGGCCGCGGCCCGAGATCATCGGCACGAAACCGCCGCAGGCGGCGATCATCGGGCCGAGCATCAGCGAGACGACGTCGCCGACGCCGCCGGTCGAGTGCTTGTCGACCACCGGGCCGGGCAGGTTCAGGGACTTCCATTCCATGACCTGGCCGGAATCGCGCATCGCCAGCGTGAAGGCGACGCGCTCGTCCATGGTCATGTCGTTGAAGTAGACGGCCATCGCGAGGGCCGCGATCTGGCCTTCGGTGACCGTGTTGTCAGGGATGCCGCGCACGAAGAACTGGATCTCTTCGGCGCTCAGGATGCCGCCGTCGCGCTTCTTGCGGATGATTTCTTGGGGGAGGAACATGGGATGTTCGCCTCTCTACAATTCGAATATTCAAAAGGACGCAACCGTATCGGCTGCGTCGAAAACGACGTAGGGTGGACGGCTCTGCCGTCCACGCGGTGATCGTTATTGGCTCCGATGTCGTGCTCGAACCGGCATACGCTAACTATCACCGCGTGGACGGGGAACCCGTCCACCCTACCCGCCGCGCTTCACGCGCAACGGTTTTTCGTACAAAAAATTAAACGCCGTACGGAATCCAGACGTTCTTGACCTGGCTCGCGTGCTGCAGCACGGTGCGGCCGCAGGCCTGCTTCGCATCGAACCAGTCGCGGCCCTTGCCGCCGCCGACCCAGGTGCGCTTCAGCGTTTCCGCCGACAGGCGCTCGACTTCGGCGCAGCCTTCCGCCGAGCCATCGTGACGCCACACGGCATCCACGTCGCCATGGGTCGCCAGCGTGCGTGCCAGTTCGTCGGCCGAGCCGGTGACGATGTTCAGCGCGCCGCCCGGCAGGTCGGATGTATCGAGCACCTGGTACAGGTCGGTCGCCGACAGCGGGTAGGCTTCCGACGGCACGGCGACCACGCGGTTGCCCAGCGCCAGTGCGGGAGCGACCAGCGAGATGAAGCCCAGCAGCGGGTTCTCGTTCGGGCAGATCACGCCGATCACGCCGACCGGTTCGTTCAGCGCGACGGTGATGCCGTGCATCGGCGGCTGGTGGGCGGCGCCGTCGTACTTGTCGCACCATGCGGCCCAGTAGAACAGGCGCTCGATCGATGCGGCGACTTCGCGCTGCGGATCGCGCACGCCGGTCATGGCGGCCAGGCGGGCGGCGAATTCCTCGGCACGGATCGCCAGGTTCTCGGCGATGTAGTACAGGACTTGCGCGCGGTTGTGCGCGGTGGCTTTCGACCAGCCGGCGGCTTTATGGGCTGCTTCGACGGCGTTGCGGATGTCCTTGCGGTTACCCTCGCCGACGTCGGCCAGGAAGGCGCCGTTGGCGCCATTGATCGCGCGGCTGTAGGCGCCGTCAGGGCGGGCCTGCTTGCCGCCGATGTAGAGCTTGGCGGTGCGGTCGACGGCGAATGGGTTGCCGCCTTCGGCAGCACGGACCTTGCCCTGCTCGGCCTTGAGGGGCGCGGCTGGACGCATGTCTTCCGACAGCGGCGTCAGGTACTCGTACATGCCCTCCTTGCCGCCTTCGCGTCCAAAACCCGATTCCTTGTAGCCGCCGAAGCCGCAGGCTGCGTCGAACTGGTTGGCGGTGTTGATCCACACGACGCCGGCTTTAATTTGAGGCGCGACGTCCAGCGCCAGCGAGATCGATTCCGACCACACGCAGGCGGCCAGGCCGTAGACGGTGTTGTTGGCCAGCTGGACCGCTTCGCCCGGGGTGCGGAAGCTCATGGCGACGAGCACCGGTCCGAAGATTTCGGTCTGGGCGACGGCGGCCGAGGTCGAGGCGCCGGTGATCAGGGTCGGCAGGTACCAGGAACCGGCGAGGGGAGCTTCGCAGGCCGGCTGCCAGATCTCGCAACCCTCGGCACGGGCGGCTTCGACCAGGCCGTGGATGCGCTGCTGCTGCACCGGATCGACCAGGGCGCCGATGTCGTTCGATTTATCGAGCGGCGAACCGACGCGCAGGTTCTGCATGCGCGCCTTGACCTTGGCGATGAAGCGGTCGTAGACCGATTCCTGCACCAGCAGGCGCGAGCCCGCGCAGCAGACTTGTCCCTGATTGAACCAGATCGAATCGACCAGGCCTTCCACTGCCGCATCCAGGTCGGCGTCGTCGAACACGATGAACGGCGACTTGCCGCCCAGCTCCAGCGACAGCTTCTTGCCGCTGCCGGCGGTGGCCTTGCGGATGATGCGGCCGACTTCGGTCGAACCGGTAAAGGCCAGCTTGTCGATGCCCGGATGGTTGACGATGGCTTCGCCCACGCGGCCGTCGCCGGTGACGATGTTGACGACGCCCGCGGGCACGCCGGCCTGCTGGCAGATCTCGGCAAACAGCAAGGCGGTCAGCGAGGTGAACTCGGCCGGCTTGAAGACGATGGTGTTGCCAGCGGCCAGGGCAGGCGCGATTTTCCACGCCAGCATCAGGACCGGGAAGTTCCAGGGGACGATCTGCCCGACCACGCCCACGGCGCGGTAGTCGGCGAATTCTTCCGACTGCAATTGCGCCCAGCCGGCGTGGTGGTAGAAGTGGCGTGCGGCCAGCGGCAGGTCGGCATCGCGGGTTTCGCGGATGGTCTTGCCGTTGTCCAGGGTCTCCAGCACGGCGAACAGGCGCGCGTGGCGCTGCAGCAGGCGCGCGATCGCGTACATGATCTTGGCGCGCCCGTGGCCGCCCATGGCGACCCAGCCCGGCTGCGCGCGGCGCGCGGCTTCCACGGCGCGGTTGACGTCATCCGTCGTGGCTTGGGTGACTTGCGCCAGCTCCGAGCCGTCGGCAGGGTTGTTCGAGGCGAAGGTTTCGGCGCCCTCGCTCCAGGCGTTGTCGATGAAGAGGCCGAAACGGCGTCCATGCTGGTCCAGCCACGCCTGTGCTTCTTTGGTGCTCTCAGGTGCGGGGCCGTAATCCATAGTTTGCAAAATCTCGTTAATAGTTGGCATGACGAATCCGTTCGGTGTTTAAGGTTGCGCGTGGCGATGGGCGGCCGAGTAGGCGCCGGTCACGTAGTGCTCGAGCTGGCGCTCGATGTCGGTCATCAGGCTGGACGCGCCGATGCGGAACAGGTGCGGCTGCAGCCAGTCGTTGCCCAGCTCTTCCTTCATGACGGTCAGGTATTGCAGCGCGGACTTCGCGGTCGACACGCCGCCGGCCGGCTTGTAGCCGACCTGGAAGCCGGTCTGCTCGTAGTATTCGCGGATTGCACGCACCATCACCAGCGACACGGGAATCGTCGCGTTCACGCCTTCCTTGCCGGTCGAGGTCTTGATGAAGTCGGCGCCGGCCATCATGCAGACCCACGAAGCCTTGGCCACGTTGTCCAGCGTGACCAGGTCGCCGGTGGCGAGGATGGCCTTCACGTGGGCGTCGCCGCAGGCCTGGCGGTAGGCGACCATCTCGTCGTACAGCGCCTGCCAGTTACCGGTCAGGACGTGCTGGCGCGTGATGACGATGTCGATCTCGGTCGCGCCCGCGGCGACACTCAGTTCGATCTCGCGGATCTTGGTTTCCAGGCTCGACAGGCCGGCCGGGAAAGCGGTCGACACGGCGGCGATCGGCAGGCGGCCCTGCAGGATTTTTGCCGCCGGCTGGATCATCTCGTGGTACACGCAGACGGCGCCGGTGGTGAGCGACTCCAGGCCCAGGGCCTGCATCAGGTCGGCGCGCAGCGGGCGCATCGCCTTCATGCACAGGCGCTCGACGCGGCCCGGGGTGTCGTCGCCACCGAGGGTGGTCAGGTCCATGCACTGCACTGCGCGGATCAGCCAGGCGGCCTGGTATTCCTTTTTCACCGTGCGGCGGTTCGCCAGGCTGGCGGCGCGGCGGTCGGCCGCATTGCGGTTGACCTTGATGTGGTTCACCCAGCCGAGGTCGAGGCCGACGGCGGTGTTACGTTTGAAGTCCAGGTTCTGGGTCATAGCAGTGCGGTTCCGTTGGAGAGAGGTTTGACGCCGAGGTGTTGTGCGAGCGTGGCGCCGATGTCGGAGAAGGTCGACGCGGTCGGCAGTTCCTGCGGCGCGACGTTCGGGCCGAAGAAGATCATCGGGATGTGTTCGCGGGTGTGGTCCGAGCCGGGCGCGGTAGGATCGCAGCCGTGGTCGGCGGTGATCACGACCAGGTCGCCGTCCTTCAGCTTGGCCATGAACTCGGGCAGGCGCGCGTCCAGCTCGTGCAGCGCGTTCGAGTAGCCGGCGACGTCGCGGCGGTGGCCGAAGTGCATGTCGAAGTCGACGAAGTTCACAAAAGAGAGCGACTTCGCCGGGGCAGTGTCGGCCACTTCGACGAGGCGGTCGAACAGCGCCATGTTGTCGGCGCCCTTGATCAGCTGGGTTACGCCCTGGGCCGCGAAGATGTCGCTGATCTTGCCGAGGGCGATGACTTCCCCGCCCGCGTCCTTCACGTGATCCAGCAGCGTCGGCGCGGTCGGCGGCACGGCGTAGTCGTGGCGGTTCGACGTGCGCTTGTACTTGCCGTTCGCGCCCAGGAAAGGACGCGCGATGACGCGGCCGATGTTGTAGGGCTTGACCAGCTCATAGGCCGCTTCGCAGACTTCATACAGGCGATCCAGGCCGAAGTGTTCTTCGTGCGCGGCGATCTGCAGCACCGAGTCGGCCGAGGTGTAGAGGATCGGCTTGCCGCTGGCGACGTGCTCGTCGCCCAGTTCGTCGATGATGGTGGTGCCGGAGGCGTGGCAGTTGCCCAGCCAGCCGGGGACGCCCGTGAGCTCCTGCAGCTTGTCCGTCAGCTCTTGCGGGAAGGAGGGAACCGTCTTCGGGAAGTAGCCCCAGTCGAACAGCACCGGCACGCCGGCGATTTCCCAGTGGCCGCTCTGCGTGTCCTTGCCGGTCGACTGCTCGCGCGCGACGCCCCAGGCGCCGGTGAAACCGTCGCGTTGCGTAAAGCCGGCGGCCCATTCGCCGCTGGCCTTGTGGGCGGCGGCAGCGAGGCCCAGGCGCTCGAGATTCGGCAGCGACATCGGCTTGCCCTCGTTTGCCGCCCACTTGGCGATGTGGCCGAAGGTGTTGGCGCCCGCGTCGCCGTATTTGTCGGCGTCGGGCAGCGCGCCCAGGCCGAAGGAGTCAAGCAGGAGGATGAATGCGCGTGACATGGATGTCCTCGACGTGAATTAAGCCTCTGCGCGCGGGATGGTGCCCAGGCGCTCGGTGAACGAATGGATCAGAGTGACCAGGTCTTTCGCCGCGATGGCCGCGTACTTCAGGGTCTGCTCGTGCGACAGCGGGAACGGGGTCAGGCCTTCGGCCAGGTTGGTGATGGCCGAGATGCCGACCACTTTCAGGCCGCAGTGGCGCGCCGAGATCACTTCCGGCACCACCGACATGCCGACGACGTCGGCGCCCAGCGTGCGGAAGGCGCGGATTTCGGCGGCGGTCTCGAAGTTCGGGCCTGGCGCGGCCAGGTAGACGCCTTCGGCGACCGTGATGTTCTTTTCAAGGGCCGTGGCTTTCACCAGTTCGCGCAGGTCGGCGTCGTAGGCATTGGCCATGCTGAAGAAGCGCGGGCCGAAGCGGTCGTCGTTCGGGCCGGCCATCGGGCTGCCCGGCAGCAGGTTGATGTGGTCGGTCAGGACGACGACGCTGCCTGCATCCACTTCGGTGCGCAGGGAACCGGCGGCGTTCGTCACCAGCAGCATCTCGCAGCCGAGCAGTTTGAAGGTGCGCACGGCCGAGGTCATCACGGCGGCGCCGTAGCCTTCGTAGAAGTGGCCGCGGCCCTTCATGCACACGACCGGCACGCCGGCCAGGGTACCAAGCACCAGCTCGCCCGCATGGCCGTGCACGGTGCTGATCGGGAAGCCCGGCAGTTCGCTGTAGCTGATCGAGACCGCGTCCGTCATCTGCTCGGCCAGGACGCCGAGGCCGGAACCGAGGATCATCGCCACGCGCGGCTCGAAGCCCGGCTTACGGGCGCGAATGATGTCGGCGGCTTCAAATGGGGTATTGCTGGACATGAGGTTCCTTCTGTTGAATCTGGTCGATGGGGAGGCGGTCGTGCGGGCTGTTGGAAGCGGGTTCAGCGCCGCGGAGGTCGGGTGCTGGAACCAGAGGCAGAGACGCCAGAAAATAGTCTAACTATGCATTATCCCGGATATGTATGGCAAATACCATTTCTCTTACTCATTTATACGGCGAGCAAATAAATCCGCGTAAATATCTATCCTGTTCCGTTGGCAGATAGCTACAATCTAGCCAAGCTGATAAATGTGTTGACGGCAACTAGACAATTGTCTAGCATTGACAAACATTTGTTTAATACAGGCTGGACCGTGACTGAACTCTCGAAAAAAGAACAGTTGTACGAGCTGATCCGCGCTAACCCCTTCATTGCGCAGCAGGACCTCGCCACCGAACTCGGCCTGTCGCGGTCGGCCGTTGCCGGCTACGTCGCCACCCTCGTGCGCGAACGCCGCCTGCTGGGACGCGCCTACGTGCTGCCCGACCAGCGCCCGATCCTGTGCGTGGGCGCGGCCAACATCGACCGCAAGCTGCGCGCCAGCGGGCCGCTCGTGATGGGCACCTCCAACCCGGCATCCGGCCTCGAATCCTTCGGCGGCGTCGCCCGCAACATCGCCGAGAACCTGGCGCGCATGGGCGCGGCGGTGTCGCTGATCACGGCGGTCGGCACCGATTCCTCCGGACGCGCTCTGCTCGCCCACGCCGACAACGTCGGCATCGACACGCGCGGCTGCCTGCGGCTGGACGATGCCGGCAGCGGCACCTACACGGCGGTGCTCGACGGCGACGGCCAGATGGTCGTCGCCCTGGCCGACATGGCCATCTACGACCGCCTCACCCCGGCCTTCCTCGACATGCGCCAGCAGCAGCGCGCCGGCGCCTCGCTGATCGTGGCCGACCTGAACCTGCCGATGGAGGCCATCGCCACGCTGCAGCGCGACGCCGCCCTCGACAGCATTTCCGTGGTGCTGGTCGCCGTGTCGGAACCGAAGATGAACCGCCTGCCGCGGTCGCTCGCAGGCGTGCGCCTGCTGATCCTGAACGCCGGCGAACTCGCCGCGCGCGTGGGACGCCCATTGAACAGCGACGCCGACCTGGCGGCAGCCTGCCGCGAAGTGCAGGCGCAAGGCGCCGAAGACGTGATCGTCACCCTCGGCGCGCAGGGCGTACTGTACACCTGCGCCGGCGGCGTCGAACACCTGGCCGCCCCGCCTGCCGAGGTGGTCGACGTCACCGGGGCCGGCGATGCCTTCTCCGCCGCCGTCGTGCTGTCGCTGCAAGGCGGCAACGACCTGGCGCTCGCCTGCCGCCGCGGCCTGCAACTGGCCGCGCTGACCATCGCCTGCCGCGAGACGGTCTGCCCGCAACTGGCGCCGGACACCTTCGCGGCCCTTACCGAATCCTGATTGGAATCACCATGCAATCGTTCCTGCTGTTCTCCCCTGAAGTCGCCGCCGCCCGCGCGGCCGGGCTGCCCATCGTCGCCCTCGAGTCGACCATCATCTCGCACGGCATGCCTTACCCGCAGAACGTGCACACCGCGCGCGAAGTCGAGCAGATCATCCGCGACGCCGGCGCGGTGCCGGCGACGATCGCCATCATGGACGGCAGGATCTGCGTCGGTCTCTCCGATGAACAGCTGGAGCAGCTCGGCACCGCGCCCGACGCCATCAAGGTGAGCCGGCGCGACCTGGCCTATGTGCTGTCGCAGCGCCTGCTGGGCGCGACCACGGTGGCCGCGACCATGATCTGCGCCCAGCTGGCCGGCATCGAGGTCTTCGTCACCGGCGGCATCGGCGGCGTGCACCGCGGCGCCGAGACCAGCTTCGACATCTCGGCCGACTTGCAGGAACTCGCCCAGACCAGCGTGGCGGTGGTCTGCGCCGGCGTGAAATCCATCCTCGACATCGGCCTGACGCTCGAATACCTGGAAACCCACGGCGTGCCGGTGATCAGCGTGGGCCAGCCGGGCTTCCCGGCCTTCTTCACCCGCGAGAGCGGCTTCAAGGCCGACTTCCAGATCGACGGCGCCGCCGACCAGGCGAATTTCATCCGTACCAAGTGGCAGCTCGGCCTGAGCGGCGGCGTGGTGGTCAGCAATCCGGTGCCGGAGCAGTCCGCGATGCCGAAAGCCGACATCGACCGCATCACCGAACAGGCGCTGGGCGAGGCGGCGCAGCAGGGCGTGACCGGCAAGCGCGTCACGCCTTTCCTGCTGGCGCGCATCAAGGAGCTGACCGAAGGGCGCAGCCTGGCCACCAACATCGCGCTGGTCAAGCACAATGCCCTGGTCGGCACGCAGCTGGCCGTCGCCTTGAACGCGACTGCAGTCTGATCCGGTCACCATGTCGATCGACCTGAAACAACTGAAGTACTTCCTGGCGGTCGCCGAGGAAAAGAGCTTCAGCCGCGCCGCCGAGCGCCTGCACATCTCGCAGCCGCCGCTCTCCCAGCAGATCATGAAGCTCGAAGCCGAGCTCGGCGTGCGCCTGTTCGCGCGCACCACGCGCAGCTTCGAGCTGACCGTGGCCGGCAAGGCGCTGATGGCGGAAGCCTCCGACCTGCTGGGCCGCATGCGCATGACGATCGACACCATCCGCCAGATCGACCGCGGCGAAGTCGGGAGGCTACGCGTGGGCATCGTCGGTTCCGCGATGTGGGGCCCGATCCCGAGTCTGCTGGAACGCTTCCAGACCGAATTCCCGCGCGTGACCTGGACCCTGCACGAATCCGGCCCCGACCAGCAGTTCGAGGCGCTGCGCTCGAAGCAGATCGACGTCGGCTTCTGGCGCGAGCCGCGCCTGGACGAAGAAGAGCTGAAGGCGGCCAACCTGCGCCAGGAGCTGTGCTTCCGCGAGAACGTCTGCGTCGCCGTGCACAAGGGGCACGCGCTGGCGCAGCGCGATGCGATCGAGCTGACGGATATCGCGCAGGAACCGATGCTGACCCTGCACCTGAACCAGTCGGCCGAACCGCGCTACCTGATCCAGTGCTGCATCAACGCCGGCTTCCAGCCGACCATCTTCCAGGAAGCGGCCGAGCCGCAGACTTTATTGGCAATGGTCGGCGCCGGCCTGGGCGTGGCCCTGATGCCGGAGACGACCAGCCGCATCGGCTGGCCGGGCGTGGTGTTCTTGCCGATCCGGACGAATCCGCCGTCGGCGAATTTGTATATCACCTATACGAGCCAGGACGACGCGCCAGTGGTGCGGGCGTTTTTGAAGATCCTGAAACCGGACGGGACCTTGTAGGGTGGACTCCCGAGTCCACGCGAATGCGTGCGTTTCGTTGACGCCTGAACCAGTCAACACGACGCATGCTTCCGCGTGGAGTCAGGACTCCACCCTACATTAATGGGTAGCTCCACCTGCTACGACCACGTCATCCCCACCGCGCACCGCCACTTCCACCGCCACCCGCAATCCCTCGACGATCTCCGCCAGCGCCATCGCCGGCGCCCCGGCAAACGCCGCTGCCTGCTCCGGCAGGTAAGGCACGTGAATGAACCCGCCCTGCACCCCGCTGCCGTCGACATGGTGCATCAGCCCATAAAACACGTGGTTGCAGACGAAGGTGCCGGCCGTCTGCGACACCGACGCCTTCAGCCCGCGCTCGCGCATGGCGCCGACGATGGCTTTCACGGGCAGGGTCGCGAAATACGCGGCCGGCCCGCTGTCGACGATGGGCGCGTCGACCGGCTGCTGTTTGTCGTTGTCGAGGATGGGCGCATCGTCGACGTTGATCGCCACCCGCTCCACCGTCAGGTCGGGGCGCCCACCGGCCTGGCCGACGCAGATCACGACATCCGGCTTCATCTCGTCGATCGCGCCGCGCAGCACGCGGTTGGCGAAGCCGAACACGCAGGGCAGCTGCAGCACCTCCACCATGAAATCGGGGCCGTTCCAGCCCTTCAGCGCGCGCACCGCTTCCCAGGCGGGGTTGATGGTCGCGCCGTTGAAGGGCTCGAATCCGGTGAGCAGCACGGTTTTTTTCATGGTTATCGGTTCATCAGGAAGTAGAGGAGAACGATGTTCGCCGCCAACAGGGGCAGCGCCGTCGGGATTTGCGCCTTGATGACAGCGTTTTTGTCCGGCAACTCCAGCAAGGCCGCGGGGACGATATTAAAGTTCGCTGCCATCGGCGTCATTAAGGTACCGCAATACGCGCTGAACATGCCGATGGCAGCCATCACCGCCGGATTGGCGTCGTACTGCCCGACCAGGATCGGCACGCCGATGCCGCTGGCGATCACCGGGAAGGCGGCAAACCCGTTGCCCATGATGACAGTGAACAGCGCCATGCCGATGCAGTACAGCGCGACGGCCGTGAAGCGCGAGTCGGCGTCGAACCAGGTGGTCGTCACCGCCGCCACCGCCTTGCCGACCCCGGCTTCGGTAAATAACAGGCCCAGCACGGCCAGCATGTGCGGCAGCGTCACCGCCCAGCTCATGGCGTCGACCAGGCGGCGCGCCTCGCGCAGGCCCTGCACCGGGCTGGCGCGGGTCAGCCAGCAGGCCGCAGCGATGGCCAGCAGCGAACCGAGCCCGAGGCTGGCCAGGGTCAAATGGGCTTTGTCGAACAGCGCCCAGTCGCCGATCTGCACGTCCTTGAGCAGCGTGGCGCCGAGCACGGTGACGATCGGGATCACCAGCGCCGGCAGGAACAGGCGGTTGCCCAGGCGCGCGGCGCTGGCGCGGCGTGCGCCCTCCTCCAGCGTGCCGTGCTTGCCCGGCTTCACGAAGCCGCAGCCCGCCAGCAGCGCCATCGCGAGCATGATGGCGCCCGCCAGCGCCGGGGCCATGAAGTCGCCCGCCAGGTACACCGCGGCATACAGTCCCCAGAACAGGCCGGATGTGTAGCGGCGCGGGTGGGCGCGGTCCAGCAGGGTCAGCAGGGCCACGAAGGCCAGCAGCAGGCCGACCAGCAGGTACAGCAACGAGAGAGAAAAAATCATGCGCCTTCTCCCTCGCGGCGGATGGCCACGTCCAGGCGGCGCAGGTTCCAGCTGTGGATGATGAAGGCGCAGATGGCCGTCGGGATGCCCCACAGCGCCATGTGCAGCGGATCGACCTCGATACCTTCGGCACGCAGGATGGTCTGCATCAGCACGATCGCGCCGAAGGCCACAAAAATGTCTTCGCCGAAGAACAGGCCGACGTTGTCGGTCGCCGCCGCCATCGCGCGGATGCGGTAGCGCAGCTTTTCCGAGAGCTTGCCGTTGCGTGCCTCGGCGGCGCCTTCGGCGAGCGGCGCCACCAGCGGGCGCACCATCGACGGCTGCCCGCCGAGGCTGGTGAGGCCGGCGGCCGCCGAGGTCTCGCGCAGGAACAGGTAGACGATCAGGAGGCGCCCGCTGGTGGCCGAACGGATCTTCGCGATGCTGGCCATGGCGTGCTCCTTCAGGCCGAAGCGCTCGAGCAGGCCGACGGCCGCCAGCGGCAGCAGCAGCACCAGCGGCAGGTTGCGCGTCTTCAGGAAGGCGGTGCCGAGCGACTCCAGCACGTGCAGGAAGGGCATCGCGGCGGCGGCCCCGGTGACGCCGCAGGCCGCGACCACGACCAGCACGGGATTGGCGCGCAGCAGGAAGCCGGCGGCGATGACGGCCACGCCCAGCAGCGGCCACAGGTTAACAGCGGTTTGCATGCGGTGTCTCACTCGGATTGAATAGCCGGGCAAGTGTACCCGAAGGGAGCTTGCAGTCGTGAAACAAAAACGCGTCGCCGGCGTGGCCTGGCACCGCGCGGCTGGACGGCGGGTGGAAGGCCTGCCGACGCTTCGTCGCGCCCTCCCCACGCGCACCTGCGCACGCTTGATCGCGCTCATATGCGTGAGGCATCCTCTCTTTAATCTCGATGGAATAAAGGCGGGATGCCCTGCCACTTTCAAGGAGACGCCATGCCCCTCCCCACCTTCCTCCAGGCCCTGTGCCGCGGGATGCACCGCTGTGTGCACCGCTTTGTTCACCGCTTTTTTCACCACTGCCTGCGCCGGTGCGCTTCCCTGATGCTGTGCATGGCGCTCGCCGCCTGCGGCGGCGGCGTCTCGGTCGGCTTCGGCTACACCGATTACGACGACGATGACGACCGGCCCCACGGCCCGGGCCAGGAGCGCCCGCCCGGCGACACCGGCGTCTTCCTGATCGCGGGCGGCCTGTGTCCGCAATGCGGCGGCTCGCTCGACGGTTCCGGGTCGAACGCCCGCTTCGACGGCCCGGAAGGCGTCGTCGTCGCGCCCGACGGCAACCTGTACGTCGCCGAAAGGAACAGCGCGACGATCCGCAAGGTAACCCCGCAAGGGGTGGCCGTCACGCTGGCGGGCAGCACGGGGGCAATCGGCAGCCAGGACGGCGCCGGGTCAAGCGCGCGCTTCAACACGCCGACCCGCCTCGAGGCCGACGCCGACGGCAACCTCTACGTGACCGACACCGGCAACTCGACGATCCGCGAAATCAGCCCGGCCGGGGCCGTGGTCACCCTCGCCGGTGCGGCCGGCCAGTGCGGCAGTGCCGACGGCAATGCGGGCGCCGCGCGCTTCTGCTCGCCGCAGGGCATCACGCTCGACCGCCAGGGCAACCTGTACGTGGCCGACACGCTGAACCACACCATCCGCCGCATCGACCGCGCCAACAACGTCACCACGATTGCCGGCGTGGCCGGCTCCTGCGGCAGCAGCGACGGCCGCGGCAATGCGGCGCGCTTCTGCGAGCCGCAGGATATCGAAGTCGACGAAGACGGCTGGCTGTACGTGGCCGACACGGCCAATTCCACCATCCGCGAAATCGCGCCCTCGGGCGAGGTACGCACCCTGGCCGGGTCCGCCGGACAATGCGGCAGCGCCGACGGACCTCTGGCGGCGGCGCGTTTCTGCCGGGCGGCAGGGGTGACGATCGATGGGGCCGGCAACCTGTTCGTGGCCGATACCGGCAACGGCACCATCCGGCGCATCGACACCAGGGGAACGGTCAGCACCGTCATCGGGGTAGCCGGCAGCCAGAACAACGTGCTCGGTCCCCTGCCCGGCGGGCTGAATGCGCCGCGCGGGATCGCCGTGCTGGGTGCAGGGACGCTGGCGGCGACGTCGCAGAACCTGGTGTTGAGGCTGGTGCCGCGTTGATGCATGCGGTGAAATAACGGTGAAATAACGATGAAATAACGGTGAAATAACGATGAAGTAACGGTAAACCTAAGAGCGGCCGGGAAATGGCTCCCGGCAGCCCTTCTGTGTCGCCCAGTTACTCCGGACGCACCGGATTGGCCGCGATATCTCCCACCACCGTGTTCCAGCGGCGCACGTGGAAGGAACGCACCAGGCCGTGCGTCACGTAGGGATCTTTCGCGGCGAACAGCTGGGGCGTCTCGGCGCTGTCGCAGTTGAATACCAGCAGTGCGCGGTCCGCAGGTTCGTCGAGGGCGCCGGCGAGCACCATCTCGCCGCGCTCCTGCGCCTCCCACGCCAGCTTCAGGTGTTCGTTGCGGAATTCGGCACGGCGTTCGAGGTAATCGGGAGCGAGATCGTAGGTCAGCAGGAAATGCACGGCGGTTCCTTGTTGGTTGAGCAATAAACCGCCCATCTTACCCGAAGCGCAGGGGCGCACACGAGGATGGGAAGCCGGAATGTGCGCGAATCGGCATAGAAGGCAAACCGGTGCCTCTGTAGCAAAAAGCATACTGTCTCGCCAACCAACACTCATGCTGCAATGCATGGCGATGTGGCGCACAGAACAATTCCTACCGCCGCGCTAGACTGCTTCCATGAACACTTCCAAAAAAATGGCGGCAGGGATGGCGGGATTTGCCAGCGTGTTGTGGCTGGGCCTGACGGCTGCGGTTGCCGCCAACCAGCGCCGGCTGGTGTTCAACCCGACCATCGTCCCCGAAGTGGCCAGTCCGCGCAGCGCCGGCCACCGTACCCGCCCGATCGTCTTGCGCGCCAAGGACGGCACCCGCCTCTGCGGCTGGCTGATGACGCCGCGTACGCCCGGCCCCCGTCCCGCGGTGCTGTACTTCGGCGGCCGCTCGGAAGAAGTTTCCTGGGTCGTGCGCGATGCCGGCAACCTGTTCCCGAACATGACCGTGCTGGCGATGAACTACCGCGGTTACGGCAACTCGCACGGCATCCCCGACGAAACCCTGATGATCGACGACGGCTGCACCCTCTTCGACTGGCTCGCCAGCCTCGGCCAGGTCGACGCGCGCCGCATCGCCATCGTCGGCCGCAGCCTCGGTTCAGGCGTCGCGGTGCAGGTCGCCAAGGAACGCGCGGCGCACTCGGTGGTGCTGGTCACGCCCTACGATTCGATCCTGGCGATCGCCAAGCGCAAGTTCCGCGCGATGCCGATCGAATACATGCTGCGCCACCGCTTCGAGTCGATCAAGCATGCACCTTCGCTGACCGTGCCGACCTGCGTGCTGCGCGCCGAGAGCGACGACATCGTGCCGCACTCGCATACCGACCAGCTGTGCCAGAAGCTGGCCAACCTGATCCTCGACGAGGTCGTGCCCGGCTCCGACCACCTGACCATCCCCTACCTCGAAGCGACCCAGCGCCGCATCGCGGGCTTTCTCACCGAGCGCTTCAGCGCGCCCCTGCCGCCGCCCCAGCTGATCCAAACTGTGGCTTGATGGAAAAAAATGCCGAAAGTTGTCGGCATTTATATTTCCACCGAATAAATTGCCAAGTAAAATCGTATTTGCCTTGCGTTGGCGGACTGATGCATATTTGGCAGCGAGAACCGCCCTGACACCGTAGGCCCATGGCCGGCCTGGTTTTTGGTCGCATTCTGGAGGCTTGCTGTTGCGATGACGCGACATCCACGTGCGCATCGGCGCCCGGAAACGTCCTAGAAACAAATCGTAACCGCATGAAATGTCCGGGACTGACACAATCCGCACGGCATCGAACAGACGCAGGTGTGACGCAAGCGGAGCCGCTTGCGCAATCCGCGAGGACGGAAGCCCTGCGTGTCGAGCCTTGCCTCTAGGCCGCCCCTCCCAACGCAACCGTTGCGCCGGGTACAATATCGAAATTCCAGGAGCTAATTCATGAAATTCAAGCAACTCAGCATGACCATTGCGGCGCTGTGCGTCGCCGGCGGCGCAGTCGCGGCGAATCCGAAACTGGCCATCGTCTATGACGCCGGCGGCAAGTTCGACAAATCGTTCAACCAGTCCGCTTTCGAAGGCGCTGAGCGCTTCAAGAAAGAAACCAGGATCCCGTACATTGAAGTCCAGGCCAACAGCGACACGCAAGCCGAGCAGGTGATGCGCGGCCTGGCGCGCAAGAAGGTCGACATGATCGCCGCGATCGGTTTCTCGCAGACCCAGGCCGTGGCCAAGGTCGCCAAGGAATTCCCGAACGTGAAATTCGTCCTGATCGACTCGATCGCGCCGGGCGCGAACGTGAACTCGATCATGTTCAAGGAAGAGGAAGGCTCCTACCTGGTCGGCGTCGCCGCCGCGATGGCGTCGAAGTCGAAGAAGATCGGTTTCGTCGGCGGCATGGACATCCCGCTGATCCGCGCGTTTGCTTGCGGCTACGGCCAGGGCGCCAAGGCGCAGCAGCCGAAGATCGACATCATGCAGAACATGGTCGGCACCACCAGCGCGGCCTGGAACGACCCGGCCAAGGGCGGCGAGCTGGCACGCCAGCAATTCGACCGCGGCGCCGACGTCGTGTTCGCGGTGGCCGGCGGTTCAGGCATGGGCGCCCTGCAGATGGCCAAGGAAAAAGGCAAGCTGGCGATCGGCGTCGATTCGAACCAGAACTACCTGCACCCGGGCTCGATGCTGACCTCGATGGTCAAGCGCGTCGACGTCGCCGTCTACGACTCGTTCATGCAGGTCAAGAACGGCAGCTGGAAGGCCGGCGTCACCCACAAGGGCCTGAAGGAAGGCGGCGTGGACTGGGTGCTGGACAAGGACAACCGCAAGGTCGTCACCCCGGAAATCGAAAAGCGCGTCAATGGCGTGAAGGCCGACATCATCAACGGCAAGATCAAGGTCATCGACTACCGCGCTGCAAGCCGCTGCCCGGTTTAATTCAAGTTAGTCCCCAAGAGGCGCGCCGCACCGGGTTTCCGGTCCGGCGCGCTTTTTAAGTAAATACATTCTTCTTTTCACTACTGATCGCTATGCAGCCAGCCGTAGAATTTCGCAACATAAGCAAGGCCTTCGGGCCGGTGCAAGCGAACGCTGACGTCAGCTTCTCGATCGCCAAGGGCTCGATCCACGGCGTCATCGGGGAGAACGGCGCCGGCAAATCCACCTTGATGAGCATCCTGTACGGCTATTACAACGCCGACAGCGGCCAGCTCCTGATCGACGGCCAGGAGCGCACCATCCGCACCAGCCACGAAGCCATCGATCTGGGCATCGGCATGGTGCACCAGCACTTCATGCTGGTCGAAAACATGACCGTGCTCGACAACGTGATGCTGGGCGCCGAAGGCGGCTTCCAGCTGGCTGCAAAGCGTAAGGAAGTCGAAAACAAGCTGCGCGAGATCTGCACGGGCTACCGCCTCGACGTCGATCCGCTGGCCACCATCCACGACCTCTCGGTCGGTGCCCAGCAGCGCGTCGAGATCCTCAAGCAAATCTACCGCAGCGCCAACATCCTGATCCTGGACGAGCCCACCGCCGTCCTGACCTCCCAGGAAACCGCTTCCCTGTTCGAGATCCTGCGCCTGTTCAAGGACCAGGGCAAGACCATCATCCTGATCACCCACAAGCTGCAGGAGATCATGGACATCACCGACCAGGTGACGGTGCTGCGCGCCGGCCGCGTGTCGGGCGCCGTGACGACCAGCGACACCTCGAAAGAGCAGCTGGCCAACATGATGGTCGGCCGCCCGATCGAGGGCAACCTGCCGCGCAAGCCCTTCCAGCCGGGCGCGCCGGTGCTGAACGTGAAGAACCTGCAGCTCAAGGACGCCAACGGCGTCCAGCTGCTGGCCGACATCGACCTGAACGTGCGTGCCGGCGAGATCGTCGCCATCGCCGGCGTCTCGGGCAACGGCCAGAGCGAGCTGATGGAAATCCTGGCGGGCATGCGCCTGCCGACCTCCGGCCAGGTCGAACTCGAAGGCAAGGCCCTGCCTTTTGCGCGCCGCGCGAATGCCGACGGCCTGCCCGCCACCTTCCGCGAACTCGGCATCGGCCACGTGCCGGAAGACCGCCTGCGCGACGGCGTGATCAAGGATTTCTCGGTCATGCAGAACACCGTGTTCGGCTATGAAGAGCGCGTGAAGAACCGCTGGGGCCTGTTCGACTTCGACGCCATCGCCAGGCGCTGCGCCCACCTGCTCCAAAGCTTCGACGTGCGCCCGAATAATCCCGATCTGCGCATCGGCCTGCTCTCGGGCGGCAACCAGCAGAAGGTCGTGATCGCGCGCGAAGTCTCGGCCCAGCCGAAACTGATGCTGGTCGGCCAGCCGACCCGCGGGGTCGACATCGGCACCATCGAATCGATCCACACCCAGCTGCTGCGCCTGCGCGACGAGGGCGTGGCGATCCTGCTGGTGTCGGTCGAACTGGAAGAAGTGCGCGCCCTGGCCGACCGCATCGTGGTCATGTCGGGCGGCCGCATCACGGGCGAACTGAACATCGACGAATTCGATACTACCCGCATCGGCCTCCTGATGGGCGGCATGCACAAGTCATGACACAGATGAAAACCACCGAACTCCCACGCTGGGCGACGGGCATCGCCCTGCCGCTCCTGAACCTGCTGTCGGCGCTGCTGGTCGCCGCGCTGGTGATCCACCTGCTCGGCGAAAGCCCGGTCGAATCGATGCGCATCCTGATCGATTCCGCCATCGTCAATCCGGAAGGCCTGGCCTACACGCTGTTCTACGCCAGCACCTTCATCTTCACGGGTCTCGCCGTGTCGATCGCGATGAAGGCCGGCCTGTTCAACATCGGCGCCGAAGGCCAGATGTACCTCGGCGGCCTGGGCCTGACGCTGGCGGTCCTCGCCTTCGACGCGACGCTGTCGCCCTGGCTCATGATCCCGCTGGCCATGCTGGGCAGCGCCCTGTTCGGCGCCCTCTGGGCCTTCCTGCCGGGCTACCTGCAGGCCAAGCGCGGCAGCCACGTGGTGGTCACGACCATCATGTTCAACTTCATCGCCGCCAGCCTGATGAACTTCATCATCGTGAAGTACCTCATCCCCGAGGGCGAGCAGAACCCGGCCAGCCGCGTGTTCGCCGAATCGGCCGCGCTGCCGACCCTGAACACCTGGTTCCCCTTCTTCGGCGACACCCCGCTGAACATCGGCTTCCCGATCGCGATCGTGGCGCTGGTCATCTATGGCGTCGTGGTGTCGCGCTCGACCTGGGGCTACCAGCTGCGCGCCACCGGCCTGAACCAGCACGCGGCCCACTACGCCGGCGTGCGCATCAGCCGCATGATCATCGTCGCGATGCTGATTTCGGGCGCGCTGGCAGGTCTTGCCGCCGTCAATTCGATCATGGGTTCGACCCACTACCTGAGCCTGAACTTCCCGGCCGGCGCCGGTTTCGTCGGCATCGCGATCGCGCTGATGGGCCGCCAGCACCCGGTCGGCATCTTCCTGTCCTCGGTGCTGTTCGGCGCGCTGATCCAGGGCGGTTTCGACCTCTCGCTGGAAAAACCGAACATTCCGGTCGAGACCTTCGTCTTCATCCAGGGATTGATCATCCTGTTCTGCGGCGCGATGGAAAACTTCTACGCGCCGGCACTCCTGAAACTGATCAACGCAACACGCAAGGGCTAAGCCATGGACTTTGATATCGCCAATATCGTCGTCTCGACGATCCGCAACGCACCGGTGCTGATGTTCGCGGCGCTGGCCGGCCTGTTCGCCGAACGCAGCGGCGTGGTCGACCTCGGCCTGGAAGGCAAGATCCTCGCTTCCGCCTTCGTCTCGGCCGCCGTCGGCTACACCACCCAGAACCCGTGGCTCGGCATCGCCGCCGGCATCGCCGTCTCGGTGGCGCTGGCCATGGTGCAGGCCTTCGTGTCGATCACGCAGAAGGGCAACCAGCTCGTCGCCGGCATCGCCATCAACATCGCCATGAGCGGCCTGACCTTCGTCGTCGCCCAGTACATCTTCCAGCAGGGCGGCCGCACGCCGGACCTGGGCGCGGCGCGCCTGACCAGCGTCGTGCTGCCAGGAACGGAAGCGCTTGCTGACGTTCCTGTCATTGGTTGGTTATGGGGCAGCGTGCTGGGCGGCCACTCGCCGCTGGTCTACCTCGCCTTTGCGCTGCTGCCGGTCGTGCACTGGGTGGTCTACCACAGCCGCTTCGGCCTGCGCCTGCGCGCCTGCGGCGAAAACCCGCACGCGGCCGACGCCGCCGGCGTCTCGGTCGAGAAGACCCGCTATATGGCCATGCTGGTTGCCGGCGTGCTGTGCTCGTTCTCGGGCGCCTACCTGTCCATCGTCCAGAGCGGCTTCTTCCTGCGCGACATGTCGGCCGGCGCCGGCTACCTCGCCCTGACCGCCCTCGTCTTCGGCAACTGGCGCCCGGTGCACACCGTGCTCGGCTGCCTGATGTTCGGCTTCTTCGCCGCCGTCCAGATCCAGCTCGAAGGCGTCGATTTACCGGTCGTGGGCCGCATCCCGGGCTCGCTGATCCAGATGATCCCGTACGTCGTGACCGTGATCGTGCTGGCCGGCCTGATGGCCAAGTCGGTGGCGCCGAAGGCGATCGGCAAACCGTTCGTCAAGTCGCGCTGATCCGGGCGTGAACCGATTCAAGGGCGGCCTCCGGGCCGCCCTTTTTCATTTGCGCCTGGGTTATCGAGACGCGTGCAGGACGTTCCGGTCACTCGCGCTGCAGCGTGCTCCCTCCCGCATCCATCTTCTGCAGCGTGTGCGCCTTCCCCGTCGTCGCCGCATGCCAGGCCGGCAGCACGCGGAAGGTCAGCGCCAGGTCGTAGTCGCCGGCGATGCTGCCGGGGTCCATCGGCACGTTGCCGGCCCGGTTCTGGAACCAGCGCAGCCAGTCGCTTGACCCCGGCCGGGGCGAGTTCAGGTAGGGTGCGCCGGCGTTCGGCGCGGCGCCCGGCGCAGGGGGCGCGAGCGGCATCATGAACGAGGCCATGCCCTTCCCCGGATTGGCCGGGTTCCATTGCGAGGTTCCGTGGCAGCTCAGGCAGGAAGAATTGCGCGCGTTGCGGGTGAGGATGCGGCCGCCGTCGCCGGCCACCGAGATGTCGTTGACGCCGTGGTCGTTCGGGCCGGACAGGCGGCCGCCCCACCCCAGCGTCTCGAGCGCGTACAGCGGCGCCTTCGGGTTGATCCAGGTCTCGCGCAAGGGGGCGCCGGGATCGAGCGCGCTGTCCACGCCGGGATCGTTGCCCCACTGCGCGCCCAGCGGCACCATGCGGTCCCAGACGCCGCCGCGCGCATCCTTGTCGTACACGAAGGTGGTGAACACCCAGCCCGTCTGCGGGCTCGATTGCGTGTCCTTGACGGCGATGTCGACCTGCATCAGGTAGCCCGGGGCGACGGTGGGCCGGTCGAAGTGGCCGGTGGTGGCATTGACTGTCATCGCGATCGGCCAGGCCAGCGCGCCGCGCATGGCGGGCCACTCCTCGGGGCCGGCCGTGGTGAAGGCAAGCTTGACCGTCACCGAACCTTCGGCGTACTGGGTCGCGCCCCCGGTCAGTGTTGGCATGCGCGGGTTGCCGGCCCAGATGCGGCCGATGGTCTGCGCGCCGGTCCGGTCGTAATAGGTGATGACGTAGGTGGTAAAAGGCTTGCGCAGGCCGCTCTTCGGGAACAAGGCGTTGTCAACCCGTTCGATCCCGACCAGCATGCCGTGGAGGGCTTCGCGCTGCGGCCCCAGCCAGGGATCGTTGTACCAGCCGCGCGCGGCCGCATCCCAGCTCCCCTCGCCCGTCAGCAGCGCGGCCATGTCCTGCGCCACGCTCGCCTTCAGCGCGGCGGCATAGGCGGCGGCATTGCCGGTCGTGAGCGGGAGCTTGCCAATGGCGCCGCGCCAGGGCATGTGCGGCGCCGGCAGTCCGGCCGGATAGTCATGGCTGAGCTTGAACAGCGGCCCGCTGTACCCGGCCGGTATCCGGCCATTGTGGTCGCGGTAGGGATTGGGTGGCGCGGCGGCCGCGGACAGCAGGCACAGGGCGGCCAGGCAGAGGCAGGCTTTGCGGATGAGCATTTTCGTTTCCTCCGATGGAAAGCAAACTGCCCATTCTTTCGCGCCGCTAAGGTCCTCTTTTTGTTCACGAACAATGAATTAGGATTAGGAAACAATTCCTAATCCTGCGTTCAGCCGTCTTCCTAGTCGCTCGCCAGCGCGGCCGAGCGCTTCCAGGTCCAGCTCAGGCCAAGTCCCGCCGACAGCCCGTTGTCGCGCCGGTGCAGCGGACTGTCGTCGTTCTTGCCGACGCCATAGTTCTCGGCGCGGAGGAAGCCGTACACGCGCAGGTCGCGGTTGACGGTACGGGCGGCGAACACGCCGACCCGCGCCAGGATCAGGCCGGAATCGGCCGAGTAGGCCGGGCGGGTGGCAGTCGCGTATTCGGGCCGCACCTCATAGAAGTAGCGGTTGATCTTGCCGTCGCCTACTACCGCGGCGATATGGCCCTCGAAGCGCCACTTGCCATCAAGACTGCGGCGGTCGTACGCCAGGCGCGGCTCGAAGGTATAGCCCTGGTGGCGCACGCCGCTGCGCACTTCCATGACGGCGCGCAGCGGAAACTCGGCGCGCACGGCGCTGCGCTCGTCGGGCCGGGCCAGCAGCAGTTTCAGGCGCGGGCCGAATTCGGCCAGGCCGCCCAGGTCGGGCATGCCGGCCCGGGCCGCCACGTCGTCCGAACGGGCGGGCAATGAGGCGGCCAGCCCGATGTCGAGCTCGGCCACATCGCTGCGGAACAGGCGCGCGCCGATGCCGCCCTGGTCGGCACGCAGGATCTTGCCGCGGTAGATGATGACCGGCAGTGCCAGGCCGCGCGTCTCGCGGTCCTCGGCGCCGGGGTAGGACGGCGTGCTGACGACGCCGCCGGCCAGGCCGATCTCCCACAGCGGCTGGCCCGGCGGGGCGGCGGGCTCGACCGAGGACTCGACCGAGGGCTCGACAGCGGGCACAGCGTACGCAACAGCGGCCGGAGCCGCCATCAGGCAGGCAAGCGCGGCACAGGAAATCAGGTGGTGGTTCATGCAGTGACCGGGATGGGGGCGCGGCGCGCCGGAACCGCCATTCTAGCCGCCGCACGGCCAGCCCAGCCGCACATCATGGAGGAATATGCTCGATCCAGATCCGCAGGTGCGACATGATGGTGTCGATCATGATGCTCTTCCCGCCCCGCCGGCGCCGGCAGCGGCCTCGTTCGGACGGCAAGGCAAAAGAAAAGGCGCCGCAGCGAGCCGCTGCGGCGCCATTCTCGATCAGCAGCGCTATTCGCCCGGATCAGCCGTAAATTGCTTTCAGAATCTCGGCCAGCTTGTAGCCGCCCTTGATCAGCTGTTCCTTGGCGATCTGCGAGCTCGGCACAGGGTAGTTGGCCGGCACCTCGAGCGTGAAGGTGTAATAGGTCTCGCCCTTCTTGCTCGTCTGCGGCACCAACTTGCCTGGCACCACGTCCTGGTAGGCCAGCTTCGACACGACCAGCGCGTCGTCGGCCCACTGGTAAGGCCAGGTGGCCAGGTCGCCGCTGTTGGCCTTGATGACAGGCTTGCTGTCGATCGCGGCTTGCGCGAACTGCTCCGGCGTCTTGGTGCGGATGCGGCGGAAGGCGTAGTCGACGGTGGTGCTGTCCCAGTACGAGTGGAAAGGCTTGGTCAGCGCCTGCGGCACGCCTTCGCGCACCGGCTTCGGCTCGCCCGGCGGAATCAGCTTGGCGCTCAGTTCGCTCAGCTTCTGGTCGTCGAGCAGCAGGTTGTTGCCGCCGCGCGAATCGAAGATCGCGGCCTCGTCGACTTCCGCATGGGTCTTCGGCACGACGAACTTGCCGTCCTTGCTGACGAACGCGGCGCCCACGTGCAGCGGCTGGTGGATGTCGCCGGTCATGTGCACCAGCAGCAGCAGGGCCTGGCGCTTGGTGAACTTGTGCGGGTTCAGGGCCGGGTCGGTCTTGCCCTGCAACACGGCAATCGCCTGCTTCAGCGTCTGCACGATGTCTTCGTCGAAGGTGCCGACGCCGTGGTCATGGTAACGCTCGAGCTGGAACGGCACGTCCGTGTAGTGGTAGGTGCTGTGCTTCGGATTGGCGTTGACGTACTCGACCATCTCCGGCTTTTGCGGGCCGCAATACGTGCCCTTCACGCAATCGGCCCAGTTGGCGATCGATTCGAGCGATTCGCCGGGCAGCAGCAGCGCGGCGAGTTGCTTCTCGGCGTTGGTGCCCTTGAGCAGTTTATCGGCGATGGCGCCGACGGCGCGGTGGCCGTCATTGCCCCACGCGAGCGCGTCCATCGAGACGAAGGCGCTCGTCAGCGCCAGGACACAAGCCAGTTTCTTCATGGGTTCTCCAGTGTTTGGATAGTACTGCGGTGTAATTACTGGCGCACCTTGTCGATGCGCACCGATGGGGCCAGGCCGGCATTAACGCCGCCCGCACCCGGATTCTTGGCGATGAATGCGCTCAGCGCGTCGAGGTCGACGATCTGGGTATCCACGCGGTTCGTGCCCTTGGCAAATTCCGGGAAGTTGTCGCCGCCTTCGGCCAGGAAGTTGTTTGCCACCACACGGTAGGTTTTAGCGTCCTCGACCGGCGCGCCATTGAACTTCAGGCTGCCCGGCACGATGCGGTTGCCGACCGGGCGCTTCTCGTCCCAGGTGTAAGCCAGGCCCTGCGACACCTGCAGGATGGTCGAGCTGGATGCACCCGGGCGCTGCCACTGCTGCTCGAGCAGGCGCTTGAGCTGGGCGCCGGTGAGGTCCATCACGACCATCCAGTTCCCGAAAGGCAGCACTGCCTGGGCATGGCCGAAGTTGGTCGTCAGGGCCGCATCCGACGTTTCCAGGTCCTTGCGGATGCCGCCATTGTTCATGAAGCCGATCTGGGCGCCGTGGGTGCGGGTCGCTTCCAGCACGGCGTCGGCGATCAGGTTGCCGAGCGGCGATTCGCCCGCCTCGTTCGCCTTGCGCGCGACCATGGGCGCGCCCAGCTTGCCGATCGGACGGGCCAGCAGCGCGCGGCTCTTCTCCTTCACGCCGGCCAGGAAAGCGCTCACTTTCGGATCGGCCGGGAACAGTTCCGGATTCATCACCACGTTGCGCACCTGGATGTCGGAGACGGCGCCGCTGTCCGCGTCCACCGTCACGGCAATACGCGACAGCAGGTGACCGGCGGCATCGGCCTGGGTGACCACGCGGCCGTCCACCTTGCACAGGTAACCCTGGTGCGAATGGCCGGTGATGACCAGGCGGATCGCCGGGTCGAGTTTTTTCACGATGTCGACGATCCCGCCCTTCAAATTGCTGCAGGCCGGCTGGTCGGGCGCCTCGTCGGTCTTGCCGCCTTCGTGGATCAGGGCCACGAAGACCTTGGCACCCTCGGCGCGCATGCGCGGCAGCTCGCGGTTGATGGCTTCTGCCTCGTCGATGAAGGAAAGCCCGCTGATGGCCGAGGCCACCGCGACCGAGGCCGTGCCTTCCAGCACCGCGCCGACCACGCCGACCTTCACGCCTTTTACGTCCTCGATGCGGTAGGCCGGCATGAAGGGCTTGCCGGTCGCCTTGTCGAGCACGTTCGCGGCGAGATAGGTGAAGCGCGCGCCGCCGTAGCCCGGCATCAGCTTGCAGGCTTTCGCCGGACGCGGCGAATCGCAGCCGCCGCCCTGCTGGCGCAGCAGTTCCTTGCTGCCCGCGTCGAATTCGTGGTTGCCGACCGAGGACAGGCGCAGGCCGATCAGGTTCATCGCCTCGATGCTCGGCTCGTCCGCCCACATCGAGGACAGCGCCGGGCTGGCGCCGATCAGGTCGCCCGCGCCGATGAACAGCAGGTCCTTGTCTTCCTTGCGCCACTGCGCCAGCGCGCCGCTGATGGCTTCGATGCCGCCCGCGCGCAGGGTTTCGGTCTTGCCGGCGGCGCTGGTCCAGGTGTACTTGCTCGGCTCGAGGTTGCCGTGGAAGTCGTTGATCGCGACCAGGTTCAGCGTCACCGGTCCGCGCGGCGCGGTGGCGCAGCCGGCAGTTGCCAGGGCCAGCGCCAGGATGGACAAACGGGCGCACGCGCGCGGGAAAACGGTCATGACTTACCTTTTTTTGGAGAATGGGAACGCACCCGCATGGGCAAACAGAATTATTGCACGTAGGCCAGTTGGGAGCCATCTTTACAGGCCCGCCCTGCCCTCTCACTAAATGAAAAAACGGCCGGTGTCGCCACCGGCCGTTTTCAGGTTTTTAACCGTAGAAACGAGATTAGAACTCGTAACGTGCGGTCACCTGGACTGCCCACTGCGATTCGCCGCGAGCCTGCTTGGTCACGTAGTCTTCGACCTGGTCACGCACCTGGTAGACGTACTTGCCGTCTTGCATACCGGCGTAGTCCACGAAGCTGCGCGAGTTACCGCCAGCGCTCGAGAAGCCGACTTCGTTGATACGGCCCCAACGCTTGTTCAGCATGTTACCGACGTTCATGAAGTCGATCGCCAGCGCGCCCTTGTGTCCAGCGAACAGGCCTGGCACTTCCTGGGTGATACGCATGTCGATGCTGTTGGTCCACGGTGCGAACGAGTTGTTACGGCTGATGACCTTGCCTGCCGAGTTACGCAGTTCCTTGTTGCCGTTCACGACGTCCCAGAACTTCGTTTCGTTGGCGCGGTTTGCTGCCGTGTCGCCACGGAAGATCACTTCGCCCGAACCGAAGGCCGACGGGATGTACATCAGGTCGTTCGAGTTGACCGAATCGCCGTTCATGTCGTTGTTGTAGGTCCAGCTGTACGGCTTGCCGGTACGGCCTTCGTAGAATGCGCCGAAGGTCGTCTTGTAGGTGCCGAAGAAGGCCTTTTCCCAGCTGACCGAGGCGTTGACACGGTCGCGCACCAGGTAAGCCGAGTTCGCTGCCACGTCTTCGTTCGGATCGAAGCTTGCACGGGCGCCGAAGTTCGAACCGGAAGTCGACGAGCTCAGGTTGCTCACTTCGGTTGCGTCGGTGTAGGTGTAAGCCGCGTTCCAGCGCAGGCCGCGCGAACGGCTGTTGCTCAGCTGGATGGTCGCGACGTTGCCGTCGCCCTTCTTGGTTTCAGCCACTTCGATCACGTTGGCGAACGAAGCGTTCGACAGTGCGCGGGCGCGGAAGCCGGTGCAGGCGCCGCTGGTGCTGAAGGTGATGCTGCCGGTACCGGTGGCGCAGGCTGCGTTGTAGCCAGGCGCGGTCCAGTACAGCGGACGGCCGTCAGGACCGGTGCGGGTTGCGCCGCCCAGGTTCAGCTGGCGGAAGTACACGCCCTTGTTGACGTCGGTGCGCAGGTATTCCAGGCTCACGACCATGCCGTACCATGGCAGTTCGTGTTCGACGGCGATGTTGGCTTTCCACACCGACGGCTGGCTGATGCCGCGTGCCAGGACGTCGACGTTGGCTGCCGGCGGCGAGCCGGCGATGGCGCGCTGTGCGTCCGGGTTGGCGCTGAAGATCGGCGCGCCGGTTGCCGGGCAGGCGCCGAAGTTGCCGGTGCCGCAGCCGACGGTGTAGGTCGCGATGCCGGCGTTGGCGAACGGATTGCCGAGCCAGACGTTCAGGGCTGCGCCGCCGAACAGGCCGACGCCGCCGCGGATCTGGGTCGCGCGCTTGGTGTCGAGGCGGTAGTTGAAGCCGACGCGTGGCTGGATCAGGTCGTCGCCGTCGATGGTGACGGTGTTGTCGACGCCGAAGCCGCCCGTGTCGCGCACGATGGCGCCGGTGGTGGCGTTGAACGAACCGGCAACGCGGGCGCCGGCAACGGCATTGTTGCGCAGAGGACGGTCGCTGGTCGAAGCGCGGTCATAGCGCACGCCGTAGGTCAGCTTCAGCTGCGGGTTGATGCTCCAGGTGTCTTGCAGGAACAGGCCCGTGTTAGCCAGGGTCCACTTTGCAGCGGCGTCGGTCAGCGCGAAGCCAGGCGAAGCCAGCTGTGCGGTGTACGAGCTTGGACGGCCGGCGACGAAGTTGTTGATGACGCAATCTTCGACTTGCTGCGCGGTCAGGCCGGTGGTGTTGTCGCAACGGAAGGTGTAGTTACCGTTCACGTTCTGCAGGAACGCGTTGAAGATCTCGTTCTTGCTGTAGTCGACGCCGCCCTTGACTTCGTGGTCGCCGTGCAGCCAGGTGGCGCCGGCGTAGCTGTCCCAGGTCGTGGTGTCGAGTTCGTTGAACTGACGGCTCTGCTCGGTACCGAAGTTGATGAAGCGGTTACCGGTACGGACCGACGATGGGGTACCAGCAGGCAACGCGCCGCCGATCTGCAGGGCCATGGCCGGCAGGCGCGAGTTGTTGTCGTGGGTCTTGCCCGAATCGCGGCGCGACAGCTTGAATTCGGTCGAGAAGGTCGGGGTCCAGTCGCTGAACACCTGGGCGACGCTCGATTCGATGGTCTTCTTCTCGTTCCACAGGTAGGACGACAGGGCGATGCCCGATGCCGAGTAGCCTGCGAATGCCGGCTCGTTCTGCTCGGTCTTCTGCCAGCGGAAGCTTGCGCGGTGGTTGTCGTTGATGTTCCAGTCGACTTTCAGCAGGCGGTCTTCGACCTTCTGCTCGAGGCCGGTCGGGGTCTCGCCGCTGCCGACGTCGATGCCGTAGGTACGCTGCGCTGCGTTCTGCAGGGCGGTGATCGACGACTGGGTGATGCCGACGTTGGTCAGGTTGCTGCCGAGGATGCCGAATTCCGGCGATGCCTTCGAGCTGGTCGCGTTTTCGGCGCTGGCGAACATGAACAGCTTGTCCTGGATCAGCGGGCCGCCGATGGTGAAGCCGGTGGTCTTTTCCTGGAACTCAGGCGCGTCGAAGTAGGTGTCGTCGGTAGCGTTGTAGCGCTTGCCGACCATGTTGTCGTCGCGGTACACGTGGTACACGCTGCCGTGCCACTGGTTGGTGCCCGACTTGGTGATGGCGTTGATGTTCGCGCCGGTGTAACCCTTCTGGGTCACGTCGTAGTTCGAGATGTTGACCTGCACCGACTGGATCGAGTCGATCGAGATCGGCTGCTTGTTGGTCGGCAGGCCGTTCGCTTCCAGGCCGAAGGTGTCGCTGATCGACACGCCGTCGATGGTGATCGAGTTGAAGCGCGAGTTCTGGCCGCCGGCCGAAATCTCGCCACGCTCCTTGTCGGTCTGCGACAGGCGCGGATCGTTACGCGCGTAGTCCGACAGGCTGCGGTTGATCGATGCCTGGGCGACCAGGTCGGCGCGGCCGATGGCGGTGCCCGAACCCATGTTGGTGCTGTTGAACTTGTTCGAAGCAGCCTGGCCGGTCACGCGGACGACCTGGACCTGGCCCAGGGTTGCGTCGACGGCAGACGTTTCCGCCAGTTGGGTGAACACGTTGTCGACTTTCTCAACAGCGCCGTCCTTGGTCATGGTGATCGTGTACGGACCACCGACGCGCAGGCCGCGCGCGACGTAACGGCCTTCAGCATCGGTCGTAACCGTGCTGACAGAACCCGACTCGGCGTGGCGAATCTGGACCTGTGCACCCGCCACCGGCTTGCCATCCGGGCCGGCGACGCGGCCGCCGATGGCCGAGGTGGTGTTCTGTGCGAAGGTCGGCGCCGCCGACAACGCAATCGACAAAGCCAGCGCCAGCTTGGTCAGCCGGATCTGTTGTTGAGTGATCATTGTTAAAACCCCAAAATAGACTTAATTATTTGGGCGTCCCGAAGAACGCCCCTCTTTACAAGTACTGCAACCCTGGTTGCCGGTTCGCCGGCCGCTGCACCGCAGCGTCGCACTGCTGGTCTTCCGTGGACCGGGCGATTGTAAAGAGGAAATATGTCATCCCCGTTACCTGCCGCCCTTGAAAAAACTTCAAGCATATTTACTAACAACAACAAATATGCATGAGTGCCACAGACCAGACAAATACGTTTTTACTTCGGGATTGAGAGGCCTTTCCTCTGAATCGCCCGAAAAACGTGCATCTCGTGCGCCGCGCGGGGGTTTCCCCGAGCAAAATCACAAGGCGGGATTATAAGGGGTGCATTCTTTGATGAAATATTTTGATAAAAATTTCCATTGATCGCCCCGGTGGGCGCTGGAATTTGTGGTGGCCCCACCACAAATGTTAGCTCGGCGCTAACTTTTATTTGCCCCATCTCGATGCATTGCATGGTGCAGATGCAACAACGGCAGCGTTGCGCTGCCGTTACCGGGGCCGGACGGTTTTGTTTATTTCCGTCGCGCCGAAGCGACACCGCTCGCCAGCTTCGCCATCTCGGCTTCGAACTTCGCGAAGCGTTCGTCGAGCTGGCGCGTCAGGCGTGTCTTCTCAGGCGCCGGCAGGAAGGCGTAGCGCACGCTGTTGTACGAAGTCTTTTTCATCTCCGCATAGTCCGGCTTGTAGCGGCTGGCGAACGACACATATTCCTGCGACAGCGTGTGGCGGGTGACGCCCGCGTCGTCGGTCGAGATCACGTAGGGCACGCCGTACTTGCGGTACAGGGTCACCGGGTGATTCGCGCCTTCGATGCCGCTGATGAAGCTGTTCGAGGTCAGGTTGATCTCGACCGGGATGTCCCTGGCGCGCATCGTGCGCATGATCTGCACCGCGTTCGACTCGTGCGCCAGGTCGATGCCGTGGCCGATGCGGTCGGCGCGCGCCACGTTCAGGGCCTGGTCGATGTGGAACTTCAGGCCTTCCGGCGGCACGTCGCCCATCGCCAGTTCACCCGCGTGCATCGCCACCTTCACCTTCGGATAGACCGACTTCAGGAAGCCGAACATCTTCATGTGCAGCGCGTAGTCGCGCATCGACACGTGCGTGCTTTCCTGGCCGACGATGTTGACGCCAACCACCTTGCCGCCCGTGGAGGCCGATTTGAAGGCGGCCAGCATCGAGGAAAATACCTGCGACGGGTTCAGCAGGCGCAGCACGTAGGTCTGGTAGCGCATCGTGAAGCGCTCGTCGTCGATGCCCTGCGCGGCGTCCTCGATCTTGGCGACGAAGTCGCCGATCGACCTGGCGAAGGCCGGGTCACGGTCGAGGGCTTCCATCGCGCGGCGCATCTCGGCCTGGAGCGCCGCGTCGTCGTTCGCCAGCTGCCAGGCGGTTTTGTCGAATTCCGGGTTGGCGACGGCCGGCGCCATCTTGAACATGGTCTCGATGTAGCTGACGTTTTCCGCGATCGCGCGCTTTTTGAGTTCCTGCAGACCTTCCGCGAAGTTCGCGTTCGAGACCGGGCCGAAGTAGCCGAAGGTCTGGAAGAAGAGGCGGTCCGGCGGCGGCTGGATCGCGCCGTGGTTGTTGAAATCCTTGTTCGACCAGCGCTGCACCAGCTCGCGCCAGGTGTGGTCGTCGGCATAGACTTCCGCGCTCGACAGGCAGTTGCGTTCCTTGGCCGGCTTGGCGCGCTCGGCGGCGATGTTCGCCTTGTCGGTCTCGATGCGGTAGGTCTGCTTGTTCACGCACAGGCCCTGCTTGTCGAGGAATTCGAGGTACTGCTCGACGTAGATCGAGCCCGAATAATGGTGGTGCAGGTCGCCGCCCTTCGGCATCTGCGTGAAGAACATCGTCAGCTCGGCCATTTTCGGCTCGCTGCCTGCGATCAGGGTGGCGTAGTGGCGGGCGGTGGCGGCCTCGTTGGCCTGGCGCGCGGCGCTGGAGGGCTCCTTCGCCATCGCCGGCGCGGCGTTCAGGGACAATGCGGCCAGGGCGATCAGCAGGCTGGTGCTGAGTGTGTTCTGCATGACGGTCTTTCGTGTTGGGTTGGCTTGTCGCGGCAGCAAGCTCGGCAGTGGCGCGCGACCGCGCAACTCTAACGGGTTCGTTCAAGGTTGGCAATGCGGGGCGTGCCGGGGGACGTGGGGCTGTTGCCTGCGGCGTGATCGGTAGGCGCGATCCGCGTGGGCACAGAGTGCCCACCCTACGGGACACGCTGCAGGCCCGAGACGCCGAGGCACGGAGTGCCGAACCCGAGGCGTGACCCGTAGGGTGGACACTTGTGTCCACGCGGATTGGAGGTACCGATAACGTGTCAGGCAACAGCCCCACCCTGTCTGCACGTGGTTTGGGATGAATCGAACCATGGCCATTTCACGCTGCTTGAACGCTTGGGCGGCGCATGGGCCGCGGGCACGCCCACGTACGGGTAGAGCCGCCCGGTGAACCCGTGATTGAGGCCACTGGCCTCAATCACCCCTACCGAATATCGGCGCAGCGATTACGCCTGGCGTTCGTGCACCTTGCTGCCGGCCGCGTAGGTCGCGCGCACCGCCCGGTCGTCGCCCAGCAAGGCCAGCGCGAACAGCTGTTCTTCCAGCGAGTGGCAATGGCTGCTGCGGCGCGCCAGCAGCGGCGTGGCTTGCGGGTCGAGCACGATGAAGTCGGCTTCCGCACCAGGCGTAAAACTGCCGATCGTGCCCTCCAGGCCCATCGCGCGCGCCGCGCCCAGGGTGGCGAGGTAGAACATGCGCAGGGCCGGCAGGTAGCTGCCCTTCAGGCGCGCTGCTTTATACGCTTCGTTCATGGTCTGCAGCATCGAGAACGAGGTGCCGGCGCCGACGTCGGTGCCGAGGGTGACCTGGACCCGGGCGCCGTCGGCCTTTTCGAAATCGAACAGGCCGCTGCCCAGGAAGAGGTTCGAGGTCGGGCAGCTCGCGACCGCCGAGCCGGTGGCCGCCATGCGCGCGAAGTCCTCGTCGTCGAGCCAGATGCAGTGTCCGAACAGCGCACGCGGGCGCATCAGGCCATAGTCGTCGTAGACGCCGAGATAGCTGCGCGCCTTCGGGTACAGCTCGCGCACCCAGTTCACTTCATCCTGGTTTTCCGAGACGTGGGTCTGGATGAAGACGTCCGGATAGGCCTTCGCCAGTTCCGCGATCGCGCCCAGCTGCGCTTCGCTCGAGGTCGGAGCGAAGCGCGGGGTGATCGCGTACAGCGAGCGCGCGTGCCCGTGCCACTTGTTGATCAGGGCTTCGCTCTCGCCGATCTGCCCTTCGGCGTCGCGCAGGAAGTCCGGGCAGTTACGGTCCATCAGCACCTTGCCGGCCACCATGCGCAGGTTGCGCGCTTCGCTGGCCTCGAAGAAGGCGTCCACCGATTCGCGGTGCACGGTGCAGTAAACCACCGCCGTGGTGGTGCCGCAGCGGGTCAGCTCGTCGAGGAAGAACTCGGCGGTCGCGCGTGCATGCGCCGGGTCGGCGAACTGGCGCTCGGTCGGGAAGGTGTAGGTGTCGAGCCAGGGCAGCAGGCCCGGCGCGGGTGAGCCGATCATGTCCGTCTGCGGGTAATGCAGGTGGGTGTCGATGAAGCCGGGCGTGATGATCTGGCCGCGGTAGTCGACCGGCTCGAGGCCGGCAGGCAGCGTGGCGGCCAGCTGCGCATAGTCGCCGGCCGCCTCGACGCGGCCGTCGCGGACGATGAGCAGGCCGTCCTCGATCCAGGTGTGGGCCTGGTCGGTGAAGGCCGGGTCGGCGTGAAAATGCAGCAAGCTGGCACGGTAGGCTTGCACGGTATGTGGTGCGGTGGACATCAGTTGGATTCCGAAGAAACTTGGTGGGGGCTGGCGGCGCGCTCGCGCGCCTCCCAGACGGTCAGCAGTTGCGCCGCGCAGGAGGCGGCAATCACGGCCGGGGCCTTGCCGGCAATGCCGGGCAGGCCGATCGGGCACACCATGGCATCGATGCGCTCGCCGGCGATGCCGCGCTCGCGCAGGCGGTGTTCGAACTGGCGGCGTTTGGTTTCCGACCCGATCAATCCGAACCAGTCCGGTGCGCCGGGACGCGACAGTATCGCAATGGACAGGCGCAGGTCAAGTGCATGACTGTGTGTCATGACCAGGAAGGTGGTTCCCGGCGCGGCCTGTTCGACCAGCGCCTCGGGGGTGTCGGTGGCCTCGACCGTGACGTTGGCCGGCACCACGGACGGGAACAGGTCCTCGCGCTCGTCGACCCAGGTGACGCGGCAGGGCAGCTCGGCCAGCGCGCGCACGATGGCGGCGCCGACATGGCCGGCGCCGAACAGCATCAGGTGGGCGCGCGGGGCGAGGATGGGGTCGGCCAGCCAGGTGCGGCCGTCATCGTCGGTGAAGACGTGGGTGCCACGGGTACGGTCGAAGGCGGGAACGGCGTCGCCGGCGATGTGGGTACCATCAGCAGTGCAGAGAGCCCACGTAGGGTGGACGGGTCTCCCGTCCACGCGTTCAACGTACGGCGACGTACCAGGGATCTCGACCGTGCCACCGTCCGTTGAACGCGTGGACGGCGGAGCCGCCTTTCGTGGCCCGGTCCACCCTACGAGCCTGATCGTATCTTCATGGCGGCGCGCATCGAGCAAAGCCGCCTGGTCGCGATCGACCTGCTCGAACACGAGATAAGCCACCCCGCCGCAGCACTGCCCCAGGCTCGGCCCCAGCGCAAAGCGTTCGAGGCGCGGCGTCCCGCCCTGCGCCAGCATTTCTCGCGCGAGCTCGATCGCCCGGTGCTCCAGGTGCCCGCCGCCGATGGTCCCCGCGAAGCCCTCGCGCATGACGAGCATCTTCGCGCCCGGTTCGCGCGGCACGGACCCTTGGGCGATGGCGACCGTGACCAGCACGGCCGGCGCACGCAGCGCGGCTGTCCGCCAGTCTTCCATCAGGCGTGCGCGGAAACGGCCGCTTCGACCGCAGCTTCAACCGCGGCGATGGCGTCGAGGATTTCCTCGCTCGTCGCCGGCGCGTTCAGGGGCGGATTGACCTGGTGATCGCCGACGGAGGAAACCGCGTCGCGGATCGCGAAGAACACCGAGAACGGCAGCAGCAGCGGCGGCTCGCCGACCGCTTTCGAACGGTGGATGCTGTCCTCGACGTTGCGGTTCTCGAACAGGCGCACGTTGAAGACCTGCGGGCAGTCGGACACGCCCGGGATTTTGTACGTCGAGGGCGCATGCGTCATCAGCTTGCCGCCCGCGTTCCACCAGAGTTCCTCGGTGGTGAGCCAGCCCATTCCCTGGATGAAGGCGCCTTCGACCTGGCCGATGTCGATTGCCGGATTGAGCGAATTGCCGGCGTCGTACAGGGCGTCGGCGCGCAGCAGCTTCCACTCGCCGGTGAGCGTGTCGACCACGACTTCGGACACCGCCGCGCCATAAGCGAAGTAGGAGAAAGGCCGGCCGTTCATGGTCTTCGCGTCCCAGGACAGGCCCGGCGTGGCATAGAAGCCGTCCGACCAGAGCTGCACGCGCGCGAGATAGGCCTTTTGCACCAGGTGCGGGAAAGGCACCTCGATGCCGTTGACGAACACGGTGTCGGCCGCGAAACGCACCTCGCCAGCCTCGCCGCCGTACTGCGCCGCCGCATAGGCGGCCAGCCGCTCGCGGATCTGGCGCGCCGCGTCCTGGGCCGCCTTGCCGTTCAGGTCGGCACCGGTGGAGGCGGCGGTGGCCGATGTGTTCGATACCTTGCTGGTGTTGGTGGCGGTGGCGCGCACCTGAATCATGTCGACGCCGAGTTCGTGCGCGACCACCTGCATCACCTTGGTGTTGATCCCCTGCCCCATCTCGGTGCCGCCATGGTTGACCATGATGGAACCGTCCACGTAGACGTGCACCAGCGCGCCGGCCTGGTTCAGGTGGGTGACGTTGAAGGCAATACCGAATTTCACGGGGGTGAGCGCCAGGCCTTTCTTCAGCACCGGGCTGGTACGGTTGAAGGCCTCGACCGCCTGGCGCCGCGCGCGGTACTCGCTGGACGCTTCCAGCTCGTCCACCAGCTCGTGGATGACGTTGTCGACCACGGCCTGGCCGTAGGGCGTGACGTTGCGCTCCTCCTTGCCGTAGAAATTGCGCTTGCGGATGTCGAGCGCGTCGACTTTCAGATTGCGCGCGATCTCGTCGAGCACGTATTCCATCGCGATCGCGCCTTGCGGGCCGCCGAAGCCGCGGAAGGCGGTGTTCGATTGCGTATTCGTCTTGCCGCAGGCCGCGCGGATGTCGACGTCCGACAAATAATAGGCATTGTCGTAGTGGCAAACGGCGCGCGTGGCAACCGGGCCGGAGAGGTCGGCCGAGTAGCCGGCGCGCGAGACCATGTCGACCTTGGCGGCCAGGATGCGGCCCGTATCGTCGTAGCCGACCTCGTATTCATAATAGAAGCAGTGGCGCTTGCCGGTGACGAGCATGTCGTCGTCGCGGTCGGCGCGCAGCTTCACCGGGCGTTTCAGCTTGTTTGCTGCGATGGCCGCGGCGGCCGCCCACAGGGCCGACTGCGATTCCTTGCCGCCGAAGCCGCCGCCCATGCGCCGGCACTCGACGACGACATGGTGCGAATGCAGGCCGAGCGCGTGCGCCACCACATGCTGCATCTCGCTCGGATGCTGGGTCGAGCACTGCACCAGCATGCCGTTGTCCTCGCCCGGAATCGCGTAGGCGATCTGGCCCTCCAGGTAGAACTGTTCCTGGCCGCCGACGTACAGCTTGCCTGCCACCTTGTGCGGCGCGTTGGCGAAGGCGGTCTCGGCGTCGCCGCGCGCCAGGCGCATCGGCGGCACGACATAGGACTTGGCGGCGTGCGCTTCCTGCGGCGTGAGGATGGCCGGCAGCTCTTCGTATTCCACTTTCGCGAGGCGCGCGGCGCGGCGGGCGTTGTCGTGGGTGTCGGCGACGACGATGAAGATCGGCTGGCCGACATATTCCACCTTGCCGTCGGCGAGGATGGGGTCGTCGTGGATGATCGGGCCGCAATCGTTGGTGCCGGGGATGTCGCGTACCGTGAGCACGGAGACGACGCCGCGCGCGGCGCGTACCGGCGCCAGGTCGAGCGAGAGGATGTGGGCGTGCGGTTTGCTGGACAGGCCGAGCGCCGCATGCAGCGTGCCCGCGACTTCCGCGATGTCGTCGGTATAGGTGGCCTGGCCGAGCACGTGCAGCGTGGCCGACTCGTGCGGTCGGGCGCGACCGACCGCGCTCCACGCCGCCGCCTTGAATGCTGGTGCGCCTGCGTCGTTCATGGTGTTCTCCTTACGCCGAGGCTGCAAATGCGTTGACGGCGGTGACGGGCAGCGGATTCTCGCCGCGGGTCTCCAGCCAGAAGCGGCGCAGCAGGTTTTGCGCCGTCTTCATGCGGTAGCCGCTGGAAGCGCGCATGTCCGACAGCGGCGCATAGTCCTGGGCCAGCGCGGCCATGGCGTCTTTCAATGCGGCCTCGTCCCAGGCACGGCCACGCAACACGGCTTCGGCCGCGGCAGCGCGCTTGGGCGTCGCGGCCATGCCGCCGAAGGCGATGCGCGCGTCGACGACGACATCGTGCTCGACGGTGAGCGCAAACGCCGCGCATACGGCCGAGATGTCCTGGTCGAAGCGCTTGGCGAGTTTGTAGGTGCGGAAGCGCAGGTTCGGTCGCGGCAGCGGCACGCGCAGCGCCTGCACGAACTCGTCCGGCTGCATGTCCTTCTGCTGGTAGCCGAGATAAAAATCTTCCAGCGCCAGCACGCGCTCGCCGCCCTGCCCGCGCAGCACGAGCTGTGCGCCAAGGGCGATCAGCCAGGGCATGGAGTCGCCGATGGGCGAGCCGTTGGCGACATTCCCGCCGAGCGTGCCGGCGTTGCGGATGGGGAGCGAGGCGAAACGCTGCCACAACTCCTTCAACGCATCGGGATAGTGGCGGCAGATGGCCGCATAGGCGTCCTGCAGGGTGACGCCGGCGCCGATCTCGAGGGTGTCGCCGGTTTCCGTCACGGACTTCAGCTCGCTCACGTGGCCGAGGTAGATGATGTCGTTCAGCTCGCGCATCTGCTTGGTCACCCACAGGCCGACGTCGGTCGAGCCGGCGAGGATCAGCGCTTGCTGATGAGCCGCGCGCAGGGCGACGAGTTCGTCCAGCGTGCGCGGCGCATGGAAGCTGCGACCCTCGAAGGAATACGTGTGGGTCGTGCCGCGCTCGATCCCGCGCAGGGCCTCGCGCACGGCCGCGCGGTCGAATTCGGCGCGCGGCAGTTCCACCATCCGCCCGGCGGCCTCGATGATCGGCCGGTAGCCGGTGCAGCGGCACAGGTTGCCCGAGAGCGCATCGTCGACCTGGCAGCGCGAGGGAGGGTGCCCGTCCTGTTTCAGGTACATGCCCCACAGCGACATCGCGAAACCCGGCGTGCAGAAGCCGCATTGCGAGCCGTGGCATTCGACCAGTGCCTGTTGAACCGGGTGCAGGCGGCCGTCGGGCAATTGCAGGTCTTCGACCGTGAACAAGGCCTTGCCGTCGAGCGTGGGCGTGAACTGGATGCAGGAATTGACCGCCTTCAGTTCCAGCTCGCCATTCTCCAGCGAACCGACCACCACCGTGCAGGCGCCGCAGTCGCCCTCGGCGCAGCCTTCCTTGGTGCCGGTGCAGCGCAGGTCCTCCCGCAGGTGCTGCAGGATGGATTGCGTCGGCGCCACGTCCGTCACTTCGTGGACGGCGTTGCGGAAATAAAAGCGGATCGGTTCGGCCATGCTTGTCTCGGATTTAACCCAGCGTGAAGGATACTCCCTCGGGGAGGCCGCCTACTATGACTGCAAACAGATATTTCTTATCATCAAACCGATATATCAGCCAGCGTACGGATGGTGCGCCTGCCAGTGGCGCGCGATGTCGATGCGGCGCGTGATCCACACATGCTTGTGTCCCAGCACGTAATCGAGGAAACGCGCCAGCGATGCGGCGCGCGCCGGACGGCCGGCAAGCCTGCAATGCAGCCCGATCGAGAGCATTTTAGGCCGATCCAGGCCATTCGGGTCGCCTTCCGCATACAGCACGTCGAAGGCGTCCTTCAGGTAGTCGAAGAACTGGGTGCCCGAGTTAAAACCCTGCATGGCGGCGAAGCGCATGTCGTTGGTGTCGAGGGTATAGGGCACGACAAGGTGGGCGCGCTCGGCCGGGGCGCCGTCGGCTCCCGTGAACGCCACGTTCTGCCAGAACGGTAAATCGTCGCCGTAATGGTCGGCGTCGTAGGCGAAGCCGCCGTGCTCGACGACCAGGCGGCGCGTGTTCGGCGAATCGCGCCCGGTGTACCAGCCCAGCGGCGCTTCGCCTGTGAGTTCGCGCATGATCCGCACCGCCTCAAGCATGTGGGCGCGCTCGGTGGCTTCGTCCATGTTCTGGTAGGAGATCCAGCGCAGGCCGTGGCAGGCGATCTCGTGGCCGAGTTCGCGAAAAGCGGCGACCGCATCCGGGTTGCGCTGCAGCGCCATCGCCACGCCGAACACGGTCAGCGGCAGGCCGCGCGCCTCGAACAGGCGCAGCAGGCGCCAGAGGCCGGCGCGCGAGCCGTATTCGTAGAGCGACTCCATGCTCATGTGGCGCATCGGGAAGGCCTGGGCGCCGATGATTTCGGAGAGAAAGGTTTCCGAAGCCGGGTCGCCGTGCAGCACCGAATTCTCGGCGCCCTCCTCGTAGTTCAGCACGAACTGCAAGGCGATGCGCGCCCCGCCGGGCCATTGGGCATGCGGCGGGTTGCGGCCGTAGCCGACGAGGTCGCGCGGGTAATGGGGATCGGATGACGTCATGGCGGCTCGAAGAATGGGAGGTATATCGGCGATCTTATATTGACGGAAGCACAACGGTATATCATCGCATGAATAGGCAGGTTCAACGGACTCGTATAGGAGATGCGATGGGCAAACTCAGCACGCATGTGCTCGACACCGCGCACGGGCGGCCCGCCGCCGGCGTGGTCATCGAGCTGTTTGCGGTCGAAGGCGAGGATCGCCGGCGGCTGGTGCAGGCGCGCACGAATGCGGACGGGCGTTGCGATACGCCGCTGCTCGAAGGGGATGCGCTGCGGGCCGGGCGCTATGAACTCGTGTTTGCGGCGGGTGATTATTTTGCGGCGCAAGGGGTCAGCTTGCCCGAGCCGCGGTTCGTCGATCGGGTGACGATTGCGTTCGGGGTGGCCGATCCGGGGCAGAATTATCATGTGCCGCTGGTGGTGACGCCGTGGTCGTATTCCACCTACCGGGGGAGCTAAGGCTCGACCCCACGCATCGCGATGTGCGTGGGGTCGTGGTTGAGGCCCCTCGAACCCGGTAACCGGGCGCTGTGCCGTGGAATAAATTGCTATCCTGAGCCCCAGGAGGGAGCGCCAATGTCCTTGCACATCGTTCATTTCATCGGCCCGATCAACCACAACTCCGCCTGCGGGGTACGCAACCTGTGCCTGCAGGCCCTGCAAAGCGGGGCCAGCGAGATCGAGCTGCACATGTCGACCGAAGGCGGCAACATGACGGCCGGCTTCGCCCTCTACTTCTTCCTGAAATCGCTCCCCATCCCGCTGACCACCTACAATATCGGCAGCGTCGAATCGGTGGGCGTCGTCATCTTCCTGGCCGGCGCCAAGCGCTACGCCTGTCCCGGGGCGCGTTTCCTCGTGCATCCATTGCACTGGGGCTTCGGCAACCTGGTCGCGGCGGACCATTCGCGTGTGTCGGAGTGGCGCGAATGCCTCGACTTCGACGCCGAACGCTATGCCAGCATCTTCGAGGAAGCCACCCGCGGCGCGCCCGAAGCGCACGACATCCGTCCCCATCTGTTCGGCAATGCGCGCATCTATACGGCCGAACAGGCCGTGCGCGCCGGCCTCGTCCACGAGGCCGTCCAGGCCCGCCTGCCCGCCATGGGCGCCACCTCGCATTGGTGGAATTGACAACATTGTTAGTGTTCTTGATCTTTTATCTAGCTCGGCTTGGCAGAACATTGCCGAGTTTGTAAGGATCACAGCCCATCTGTTTCAGCAGCACAACATCTGCCGGGTCACCTCTCTTATTTAGTGTGCATGCTCCAGGCTTTTGCTTGTCAGCACTTTTGCCGCATGGATAGAATAATTTCTGTCAATTCACGCTTTGCGCGCTGACGCCTCACAACAAGAAGTTAATCTTATAAACGCAGTACCCGTTACAGGTTGTCTTATGAATAAGCAGATTATTGCCGCCGTGCTGGCCATGCCGCTCGCACTCTCGTCGGCCTTTGCGCAGGAAGCGGAAGGTCCGTCGGTCAGGATCAGCGGTTTCGGTACCGGTGCCCTCACCTGGACCAACACCGACGCAGCCGAGTTCGGCCGTCCCAACCAGGCCAGCGGCGCCCGGAAAAGCCCGCGCACCGGTGTGGATTCGAACCTCGGCCTGCAGGCCGACGTCGCCATCAACAGCTGGCTCTCGTTCACCGGCCAGGGCCTGGTGCGCCGCGATGCCGAAGACGACTACGGCGCCGAACTCGGCTGGGCCTTCGCCAAGGCCAAGCTGAACGACCAGTTCAGCGTGCGCGTGGGCCGCATCGGCCTGCCGGCCTTCATGATCTCGGACTACCGCAACGTCGGCTACGCCAATACCTTCCTGCGTCCGCCAGTCGAGATGTATTCGCAGGTGCCATTCAACAGCCTGGACGGCATCGACGCCACCTGGCAGCAGAGCTTTGGCGACACCAGCGTCACCGGCCAGCTCGCCTTCGGCCGTGCCGAAGCGCCGATCTCGGGTGGCCTGAAAGCCAAGGGCAAGGAAATGGTCGCCGTCAACCTGATGGCCGAGCACGGCCCGTTCACCGCCCGTGTCGGCCGTGTCGACGCCAAGGTCTCGATCTCCGGTTCGGCCAGCCTGGACACCCTGCTGGCCGGCCTGCGCGCCGCCGGCACCGGCTACCGCTTCCCGCAACTGAACGCCATGGCCGACCAGCTGCAGGCGACCGAGAAGAAAGCCTCGTTCACCTCGCTGGGCCTGGGCATGGACTGGAACGACATCGTCGTCCAGACCGAGTTCGCCAAGCGCAAGACCGACACCTATGTCAACGACACCACCTCGTGGTACGTGATGGGCGGCTACCGCTTCGGCAAGGTCCTGCCTTACGTCATCCAGGGCAAGGTCTCGATCGACGGCTTCCCAAGCAATGCGGTCCCGACCGCCTGCCCGGCCGGCTACCCGGCTGCCTGCACCCCGACCATGGCCGCACTGCGCGCCGGCGCCGCCCGCCTGCCCTATACCGGCATCGGCCAGGGCGAGCAGAGCACGACCTCGATCGGCGTGCGCTACGACTTCTACCGTTCGGTCGCACTCAAGGTGCAAATCGACCGCGTCAAGCCGGAAGTCGGCAGCGGCCTGCTGCTCAACGCCGCGCCTGGCTTCCAGCGCGACGTGACCGTCGGCGCCGTCGCCCTCGACTTCGTCTTCTAAGGAGAGCCGCCATGAACAAACTGTTGAAAGCGGCCCTGGCCGCAGCGATCTTCACCGCATCGGTGCCGGCCCTTGCCGAAGTGGTGGTCGTGGTCAACCCGAAGGCGGCGGAAGCGTCGATGTCCAAGGACCAGATTGCCCAGTTCTTCCTGGGTAAGTCGACCGCGATGACCCCGATCGACCAGCCGGAAGACGCCCCCGTGCGCGCCGAGTTCTACAAGAAGGTGACCGACAAGGAAGCCTCGCAGGCCAAGGCCCTGTGGTCGAAGCTGGTCTTCACCGGCAAGGCCACGATGCCGAAGGAAGTCGCCAACAGCGCCGCCGTCAAGAGCGCTGTCGCCGCCAACCCGAAGGCGATCGGCTACATGGAAAAAAGCGCCGTCGACGCCAGCGTCAAGGTCGTCTACACCGCGCCGTAAGCAAGCCTGACGTACCGTAGTTGAAGTCCGCCCTGCCCGCCTCGTGCCGGCAGGGCGTATTCAATAAGAGCTGTCCTCAGCAAACAAGAGACAAGAACATGAGCATCAAGCGCAAAATCTGGGCACTACCGGTCATTTCGACCCTGATCTTCGGCCTCGGCGTCGGCGTGAGCGCGATCATCGCGAACGAGGCCCTGAGCTCGATCGACTCCACCGGGCGCACCGACTACCCCGTGCTCGATGCCTCCAAGGCGATCACGCTCGAGATCCAGGACATCACCGCCGGCCTCACCGACGCCGTCACCGAAGGCGACAAGGCGCGCATCGACAGTGTCGGCGAGCAGGCCAACAAGGTCCGCGCCCACCTGCAGCAGTTCGGCCAGATCGAAGGCCAGCGCGAGAACGGCGCGCGCCTGCTGAAGGAATTCAACGATTACTATGCGCCGGCCCTGTCGGCCGCGCGCATCATGCTCGAACTCGAGCAGGGCGACCCGCAAGTCGTGGTGCCGAAGATGCAAAGCACGCTGGCCGCCCTCAGCGCCGACCTGGAAAAGACCCAGGCCAGGGCCAGGGAGCAGTTCACCGCCGGCATCGCCAGCAGCGAGGCGAACGTGCGCCGCGTGCTGTGGACGATGATCCTGACCGCGCTGGTCGTGGTTCTCAGCCTGGCGCTGGTGTCGTGGTTCGTGGTGCGCGCCATCTGGCAGCAGCTCGGCGGCGAGCCGGAATACGCGCGCCAGATCGCGCGCGCCGTGGCCGAGGGCAACCTCGCGATGGACATCCGCACCGATGCGAAGGACAGCACCAGCCTGCTGGCCTCGCTGAAGGACATGCGCGTGCGCCTGGCCACCATGGTTGCCGAGATCAAGACCTCGGCCGACACGATCGCCGTCGCCAGCGCCGAGATCGCCAGCGGCAACGCCGACCTGGCCGGCCGCACCGAGTCGCAGGCGGCCAACCTCGAACGCACCGCGCGCGCGATGGACGACCTGACGGGCGCCGTGCGCCAGAACGCGGCCAACGCCAACGAAGCGAACGCGCTGGTCGTCAACGCGACCGACATCGCCACCCGCGGCGGCCAGGTCGTGGGCGGCGTGGTGTCGACGATGGGCGACATCAACACCTCGGCCAAGAAGATCGTCGAAATCATCTCGGTCATCGACGGCATCGCTTTCCAGACCAATATCCTGGCCCTGAACGCGGCCGTCGAGGCGGCGCGCGCCGGCGAACAGGGCCGCGGCTTCGCGGTCGTGGCCGGCGAAGTGCGCAACCTGGCCCAGCGCAGCGCCGCGGCGGCCAAGGAGATCAAGGAACTGATCGGCGATTCGGTCTCGAAGGTCAACGCCGGCAGCGCGCTGGTCGACCAGGCCGGCGTGACCATGGGCCAGATCGTGGATTCGGTGAAAAAGGTACACGACATCATGGTCGAAATCGCCATGGCCGGCCAGCGCCAGAGCGAAGGCATCGAAGACATCGGCCGCGCCATCGACAGCATGGACGAGATGACCCAGCAGAACTCGGCCCTGGTCGAGGAAGCGTCAGCGGCGGCGGAATCGCTGACCGAGCAGACCGGGCAGCTGACGGGTGCGCTGTCGGTGTTCAAGCTGGCGGGCCAGGGCGGCGAGCCGGCCCTCTCGGCACGGCCGGCGCCGCTGGCGCTGCGCTGAGCGGCTGCGCACGATTGCGCGAGATCGATACCGGCGCCTGAGGGCGCCGGTATTGTTTTGGGTGTCGTAGGGTGGACGGCTTCACCTGAACGGATGATCGACTGCTGCGTGTGCGCCGTCCACGCGTTCAACGCACTGCCGATCATTCGCGACCGATCACCCGGCGGTTGAACGCGTGGGCGGCGCATACGGTACGTAAATTCATACCCTTGGGTGGAGCCGACCACCCTACGGGTACTCATCCATTACGATTAATAAAGGCTCTGATCAACCCGACAACACCCATTGATACCCCGCCAACAAACTCGCTTCCACGGGGCGTCGTGCCATTTCGTCTACGTGGCGCATCTGCATCTCCGCCCTGTTGAAACGCTTTACAAATGTGATGCCTGTAGGCATCATCCGAAGAGCCCGCCTCTCCGACATGGCGCGGGTTGCCTCTTGTTGTTCATCTAATCACTCGGCACCTCACTGGCTTCTCATTTGCTTATGGCAGCAGTCCTCCCAAACACGACTTCAGGCACGCCGATGTCGGCGCCTATGTCCGGTTTGGCGCGCGCACTGGTGCAGGCGGGCCGGCTGAGCGTGCCCCAGGCGGACGCCTTCCAGAAGAAAGCCGCGAGCGAGCGCAGCACCTTCATCGATGCCCTGCTGGCCGGCGGCGTCCTCGACGCCCAGTCGCTGGCGGCCTTCTGCGCCGAGACTTTCGGCTATCCGCTGCTCGACCTGTCGACCTTCAGCCCCGAGTCGCTCCCGGCCGGCGCGATCGACACCAAGCTGATGGCGGCCCAGCGCGTGATCGCGCTGGCCAAGCGCGGCAACCGGCTGTCGGTGGCGATCTCCGACCCGACCAACACGCAGGCCCTGGACCAGATCAAGTTCCAGAGCGAAGCGGCGGTCGAACCCGTGATCGTGGCCCACGACGCCCTGCTCGCCCTGCTGGCCAACCTCACCAAGAGCACCGAGCAAAGCCTGAACGACCTGGCCGGCGACGGCGCCGACATCGAATTCGCCGAGGAAGAATCGGCGGCGGTGGCGCTGGAAGCGACCACCGAGGTCGAGGACGCGCCGATCGTGCGCTTCCTGAACAAGATCCTGATGGATGCCGTGAACCTGGGCGCCTCCGACATCCACTTCGAGCCCTACGAAAAGTACTACCGGATCCGCATGCGCGTCGACGGCGTGCTGCGCGACCACGCGATGCCGCCCCTGTCGATCCGCGACAAGCTGGTCTCGCGCATCAAGGTGCTGGCCAAGCTCGACATTTCGGAAAAACGCGTGCCGCAGGACGGCCGCATGAGATTGATCCTGTCCGCCACGCGCACCATCGACTTCCGTGTCAGCACCCTGCCCACGTTGTTCGGCGAAAAAACCGTCATGCGTATCCTCGACGCGACCCAGGCGCAAATGGGCATCGACTCGCTCGGCTACGACCCGGACCAGAAAGAGCTGCTGCTCGAAGCCATCTCGCGCCCCTACGGCATGGTGCTGGTGACCGGTCCGACCGGCTCGGGTAAAACGGTGTCGCTGTACAGCTGCCTGAACGTGCTGAACAAACCCGGGATCAACATCTCGACCGCGGAAGACCCGGCCGAGATCAACCTGCCCGGCGTAAACCAGGTCAACGTCAACGACAAGGCCGGCCTCACCTTCCCGGTCGCGCTGAAATCCTTCCTGCGCCAGGATCCCGACATCATCATGGTCGGCGAGATCCGCGACCTGGAAACCGCCGACATCGCGATCAAGGCCGCGCAGACCGGCCACATGGTGTTTCCCACCCTCCACACCAACGACGCGCCCTCGACCCTGACGCGCCTGATGAACATGGGCGTGGCCCCGTTCAACATCGCCTCCTCGGTGATCCTGATCACGGCCCAGCGCCTCGCGCGCCGCCTCTGCCATTGCAAGCAGCCGCTCGAGATGGGGCGCGAGGCCCTGCTGGCGGCCGGCTACCGCGAGGGCGACCTGGAAGGCGACTGGAAACCCTACGGCCCGGTCGGCTGCGAGCGCTGCCTCGGTTCCGGCTACAAGGGCCGCGTCGGCATCTACCAGCTCATGCCGATCAGCCCGGCGATCGAGGCGCTGATCCTGGCCAGCGGCAACTCGATGCAGATCGCCGCCCAGGCCGAGAAGGAAGGCGTGAACTCGCTGCGCCGCTCGGGCCTGATGAAAGTAAAACAGGGGCTGACCAGCCTCGAAGAAGTGCTCGGCTGCACCAACGAGTAGCGAACAACGAAGACAGGATCACTATGGCAACCTCCCTCACCACCCGTGGCCGCGGCGGCGCGCAAGTCAAGGAAGCGGTCTACGCCTGGGAAGGCAAGGACAAGGCCGGCAAGACCGTGCGCGGCGAGCTGCGCGCCGGCGGCGAAGCGATCGTCAACGTGACGCTGCGCCGCCAGGGCATCATGGTCACCAAGGTCAAGAAGAAGGTCTACCGCGCCGGCAAGAAGATCACCGACAAGGACCTGACCATGTTCACGCGCCAGCTGGCGACGATGATGAAGGCCGGCGTGCCGCTGCTGCAGGCCTTCGACATCGTCGGCAAGGGCCATGCGAACCCGTCCATGGCGAAACTGGTGCTCGACCTGCGCTCGGACATCGAGACCGGCACCAGCCTGAACAACGCCTTCCGCAAGTACCCGCGCTATTTCGACCCGCTGTTCTGCAACCTGGTCGGCGCCGGCGAACAGGCCGGCATCCTGGAAGACCTGCTGCACCGCCTCGCGGTCTACAAAGAGAAGACGCTGGCGATCAAGGCCAAGATCAAGTCCGCCCTGACCTACCCGATCGCCATCCTCGCGGTGGCCTTCATCGTGGTCGCCGTGATCATGATCTGGGTGGTCCCGGCCTTCAAATCCGTGTTCGAAAGCTTCGGCGCCGACCTGCCCGCCCCGACCCTGATCGTGATGGCCATGTCGGCATTCTTCGTGCAGTGGTGGTGGCTGATCTTCGGCTCGCTCTTCGGCGCGATCTACTTCTTCTTCCAGTCCTGGCGCCGCTCGCTGAAAATGCAGCAGACCATGGACCGCCTGCTGCTGCGCCTGCCGGTCTTCGGCCCTGTCATCCGCAAGGCCACCATCGCGCGCTGGACGCGCACCCTGTCGACCATGTTCGCCGCCGGCGTCCCGCTGGTCGAGGCCCTCGACTCCGTCGGCGGCGCTTCCGGCAACGCGGTCTACCTCGACGCCACCCGCCGCATCCAGACCGAAGTCTCCACCGGCACCAGCCTGACGACGGCGATGCAGAACGCCGCCGTGTTCCCGAGCCTGGTCACGCAGATGGTCGCCATCGGCGAAGAATCCGGCGCGCTCGACGCCATGCTGGGCAAGGTGGCCGACTTCTTCGAAGACGAGGTCGACGAAGCCGTCGCCGCCCTGTCCTCGCTGATGGAGCCGATGATCATGGTCATCCTGGGCGTGCTGATCGGCGGCCTGGTGGTGGCGATGTATCTGCCGATTTTCAAGCTGGGTTCGGTGGTGTAAGACCCTTCTTGTAGATCAGTGACCGAGGCTTGGATTGACGCAACGTCAATCCTGCAGAAACGCGTCCTGAACGCCGCCTCGACGATTGCAAAAATCCGAACTTAGGAAGTAATCTAGGCTAAGAATATAACGTATTGAGGCGAGTTTATGGCTTTCTGACGAAACGTGCAGATTCTTCACGAATAGCTAGGGACACTGTCGCGCGCCTTTAATACGCGCTGCTCGGCGCTCTTCCCGATCAGCATGAGCCAACGCAACATTTGCAATAGCCACGCAATACGCAGGTAAACATCCGTTGGCATCAGGCTTTAGAATCTCCGCCGCAAGCCTACGAGCTGCAGCAGCTGTGATTGGCTTGTTTTGCTTTGGGAAAAGCGAACCACGTATAACAGCAGCACGATTGGAACTTAATGTGCGGTGATTCAGATTAAGGATTTTGACGGTTGCTATTCCCTCAGCTGTACTCCCAATAATTTCCCCATCCTTTTGGAATTTAAAATGTCGCTCGGCGTTAGGTAGCAACGGAGAGACAAATGGTTGAGATTGGGGGTCATAATCTTTTTTTATTGGCGCGCCGTATTCAGTTGCCACCGAAGACTGGCTAGGGGGATAACATGCCACCATGTTACGATAATCAATTGTTTCCGCGCTAATTTTTCTTGCCTGCGGAAGGACGTGTTCGATATGACACGAGGCGCGGGTATCGTTCCCTGTCGCCTGACAATCGGCGACAGTTTGCAATCGTTTCAATGTGTAGGCGCACAAATAAAACTGCTCCGTAAGCAAAGATTTTCGAACAGCCTCACTCGGAAATCCTCCACCGCCATAGGTCAAATTTTCAGGCGTCTTTGCGTTCTCAGCCTTCCAATTTATAAGTTCACGGGGCTCAGCCGACTTGTTTATCGAGCGCATTACTCAACATCCCCCATCAATTCTAAACTCGAGATCGAACCTTGAGCTTCCAGAACCTCTGGAATATCTCCCACTTTATTTCTTAACCTATTAAGTTCGCTCTGCGCTTCAGCCAATTCATCATCATCGATAAGCGTCCTAATCTTTGCAAGTGAGGCCTTTACCACTGGATCACGAGCAGTACTTTCCATTAGTTCCTCGAGTATGTCGCCACTGCTCATACCCATTGCCCGTTCGGCATGCCCCAACAATACGCCGTTTCGCAATAACATCACTGATTCGGGTGCCAGCTCCCCCACCACTTGTGGTGAATGCGTCGTAATTACAAACTGACAGTTTGGAAAAGTAGTTTCCAATGATGAAACAATTGTCCGCTGCCATTTAGGATGTAAATGCAGATCTATTTCATCTATTAGAACAATTCCTTCACCCGACAGAGGATTTGACTTTTCTGTATTTAAAAGACTTAAACGTCGAGCCAGGTCCCCAACAAGTGCAAGAAGACATTTCTCACCATCCGAAAGCTGCATAACATTTAATTCGATCCCCCCCTTCTTTACCGTCATGCGAAGGGAAGGTTTCCGGCGTATACGTAGCTCAGTAAATTTCGTAAAACTTTCAATAGCATGGCGCACAGCAGAGAGATCACGATCCCGATATGCCGAATCATCACGAATTTTTTCATTCTCTGCGTCTTCGCGATCCCGAAACCATCCAAAAAAGCCTCGAAAATCCGTTCCACCATGACCTAAAGCATCATAGTAAGCTTCTCGTGGCGTGCTCTTCATTTTTGCTCTGACTCTGAGCGGAACATCTAAAACAGCGCGATGAACATCATAATAAACAGCCAACGGAAGACTGATGGGTTGATTGTGCTCTTCCCGGTAAAGCATACGAGAATTTAGTAATGCAGTTTGTGGGTTCAATGAGGAAAAATCGCTGCTGCGCTCGGAGGTCTTGTTTTCGCCTGCTTTTTTATTTCGAGCTATAGCCCAACTGGTCGGCGAATCCGCCCCAAGATCAACCTGCACTTTCAAACGCGCAAATTGTTTTCCCTCCTGAATGTCATCAGGCGAGATATCTCTCGCCTTAGCAGAGTTACCAACAATACGTTCAGTCATATTTGACAGAGCGATAGCTAATGCATCCAGTACCGTTGACTTGCCTACGCCGTTAACACCCAAGATTGCCGTCGTTCTTTTAGTGAATGAGAGCGACATCTTTTCAATGCCACGAAAGTTCTCTAGATCTACATTTTTGAGTATCATGACTCTGCTTCCTTAGCGCCCGGAGAGTGTTAATAATGTTTTAATTTGAACATGCGTTTATTGACCTAGTTTCAATTGTACGCGAACCCTAAGCCATGCCGAAGATTTGTTTGTCGCTTGCACAAGAACGAGTGAAAGCAGGGCCTTCATTTAATGTGCAAGCAACGTCTACTAAGATAGGATTCGCCGTTGTCGCCCCCTTTAGGTACGAGTCCTTGCTCCAGATGGCGGCCAGCCAACAACGTAGTAGTGCAGTGCACTTCGACGCCACCCGCCGCATCCAGACCGAAGTCTCCACCGGCACCAGCCTGACGATGGCGATGCAGAACGCCGCCGTGTTCCCGAGCCTGGTCACGCAGATGGTCGCCATCGGCGAAGAATCCGGCGCGCTCGACGCCATGCTGGGCAAGGTGGCCGACTTCTTCGAAGACGAGGTCGACGAAGCCGTCGCCGCCCTGTCCTCGCTGATGGAGCCGATGATCATGTTCATCCTGGGCGTGCTGATCGGCGGCCTGGTGGTGGCGATGTATCTGCCGATTTTCAAGCTGGGTTCGGTGGTGTAGCGCACGGCGGCTGCAGGCCGTTCAACGGTTCAACCGCGTGGACCCGGAACGCCACGCGCCTACGCCGTCAGAACCTGTGCGATCTGTATCACCTGTAAGAAGTTGCATCAGTGCTGTCAAGGAACAGGTAGCAGTTCTATAGTCGAACCATAGCAGTTCAACTGGAGACCTGACATGAAACGATTCCTCAGCATTGCCGCCATTACCGCCGTGAGCGCAGCCGCTTTGCTGCCGCTGTCGGCCGCCGCACAGACCCGCGTCCACCTCAACGTCGGCGTGCCTGCCCCCGTGTACGTGCAAGACCGCTATTACGTACAGGACCGTTACGTTCAGCAGCACAATTACCGCGGCGACTATGTCTATGCGCCACGTGGGTACTACGTCGAGTCGCGCCGCTGGGTCGACCGTAACCGCGACGGCATGCACGATCGCCGCGGACGCCGCGACTTCGACCGCGACGGCGTGCCGAACCGCTATGATCGCGACCTCGACAACGACGGTATCGCCAATCGTTACGACCGCGACGTGGACGGCGACGGCGTGCGCAACCGCCACGACCGCCGTCCCGACAATCCCTACAGGTATTGACAGGCCCGCAACAAGACGCTGCACACCGGCTGGCCGGGACACGATCGGACGATCGGTCCCGGCCAGTCGTCATTTGGCGAGGCGCTCCATCAGGATGCCGAGCCGCCTGATTGCCTCCGCCAGCTGTTCCGCGCCCGCCGCATACGACAGCCGCACGTAGCGGTCCGCGCCCACATGGCCGAAATCCTTGCCCGGCGTGAGCGCCACATACATCTCTTCCAGCGCCCGCTCGCAGAACTGCCACGCGCTCAGCCCCGTCCCGCTTACGTCGAAGTACACATAGAAAGCCCCGTCCGGCGGCACCGGCACGGGCAGCCCGATCCCCGCCAGGCCTTCAAGCACCAGTTCCCGCCGCCGCGCGAACTCGACACGCCGCTCCTCGCAGACGGCCAGCGATTCCGGCGTGAAGCAGGCCAGCGCCGCCTGCTGGGACAGGTTCGAGGCGCAAATGTAGTAGTTCTGGGCCAGGCGCTCCATGGTCGGCACCAGCGCTTCCGGCACGACGGTCCAGCCCAGGCGCCAGCCGGTCATGCCGAAATACTTCGAGAAGCTGTTGATGACGATGGCGCCGTCGTCGAAGGACAGCACGGTCTGCGGCGGGCGGCCGGCGGCGTCGCGGTCGCCCAGGTTCAAATAAATCTCGTCGACGATGCGCCAGGCGCCGTGCTCGCGCGCCCAGTCGCAGATCGCGCGCAGTTCCTGCGGCAGCACCGAGGTGCCGGTCGGGTTCGAGGGCGTGGCGATCATCAGGCCCTTCGTTTGCGGCGTCCAGTTGGCGCGCACGCTATCGAGGGCGAGCTGGAAGCGGCTGTCGGCATCGGTCGCCACGAGTTTGACTTGCGCACCGAAGCTGCTGAGGAACTGGCGGTTGCATGGGTAGGACGGGTCGCCCACGATCACTTCGTCGCCCTGGTCGACCAGGGCCGCGGTGACCAGCAGCAGCGCGGCGGAGGCGCCGGCGGTGACGATGATGCGGTGCGGAGAGACCGTGACGCCGTGTTCCTGCAGGTAGAAAGCGGCGATTGCCTCGCGCAGGGCCCAGGTGCCCAGGGCCGCGGTGTAGGGAAGCGGACTGTCCACCGCCGTGCGCGCGGCCTCGAGCACGGCGGGCGGCGGGCCGAAATCGGGTTCGCCCAGGCTCAGTTTGATGACCTCGTGCCCTTGCGCTTCGAGGGCGGCCGCACGCTTGCCGAACTCCATGGCGAAGAAGGGATCGACGGATTGGGCGCGTTGGGAAATTTTCATGTCGGTGTTCAGGTGGCAGGTTCGTCCCGCATTTTATCCGTGCGTGCCGCCACGTGCTTGTCCCTGCGGGCCGAGCAGTTCGATGAAGCGCTTCGCTGCCAGTCCCAGCGGCCGCTCGGTGGTCCAGACGATATCGACGAAGAAGCGCAGTTCGTTGGTCAGATTCTCCGTCGGTATCTCGACCAGCGAGCCGTCGGCCAGGTAGGGCCGCACGAAGGCCGATGGCAGCCAGGCCCATCCTGCGCCGGCGGTCACCAGCGACAGCGCGGCGGCCGGGCTGTCCGTTTTCCACTGCAGCCGCGATACCGAGATGCGCTTGTCGACCTCGTTTGAATCGCGCCCGGCCACCACGATCTGGCGCGCGCACAGGAGATCGGCATCGCGCACCGACACATCGTTCACGCTTTCGAGCAAAGGGTGATGCGGCGCCACCACGGCGACCAGCCGCTCCTGCGCGATCTCCTGGAAGGCCTCGTGGGCGCCCAGTCCGTAGCGTTCGAAGACGAGGGCGAGGTCGGCGCGGCCGCTTTCCAGCATGCCGAGGGCGTCGCCCTGCGGCGCGGTCAGCACTGCCACTTCCAGCAGCGGGTACTCCAGCGCCAGCGCCTGCAGCGCCCTGCTCCACGATTCGGCCGCGATCAGTTCCGGCACCAGCGCGATGGTCAGCGAGGCTTCCAGCCCTTTGGTGAGCGAGAGCGCGTGAGTGTTGAGGCGGTCCAGCTGCTCAACCAGCAGGCGCGCCTGGGGCAACAGGGCCTGCGCGTGCACGGTCGGCCTCGGCTCACGCCCGCTGCGGTCGAACAGCTGCAGGTCGAGCTCGGCTTCCAGGTTGGCGATCGCCATGCTGACCGCCGATGGCACCCGGCTCAGGGCACGCGCCGCGGCCGAGAACGAGCCGCGCTCGACGGCGGCAAGGAAGGCTTTCAAATTGTCGAGGTCGAACGCCATGCACTGCTCCAATCTATCAATTACGTTGATAGTATCTGACTTTTCCTCATAGTTTTAGAGACATACCATACGCAGCATCACAAGGCCGCGATGGCGGCATAGGGAGCTTGTCATGGTCTGGATTCTGCTGCTGTTGGCTGGCCTGTTCGAGGTTGTCTGGGCCATCGGTTTGAAATACACGGAAGGCTTTACGCGCCTGTGGCCGACGGTCGGCACGCTGGCCGGCATGGCCATCAGTTTCGGCCTGCTGGCCCATGTGCTCAAGACGCTGCCGGTCGGCACGGCGTACGCCATCTGGACGGGTATCGGCGCGGTCGGCACGGCGCTGGTCGGCATCGTCCTGCTGGGCGAATCCGCTTCGCCGGCACGGATCGCCTGTATCGGCCTGATCGCGGCCGGCATCATCGGCCTGAAGATGTTTTCAAGCCACTAGCGACGACTGCCTCAGCCGCGCCCCGGGACGATGTCCACCCCGATCTGCTCGGCCAGCGCCAGCAGTTCGCCATAGGCAACCGTGTCGTCGACCAGGCTGCGCGAAGGCACGCCCGGACGCAGGCCGTCCGGGGCGATGCGGTCGCCGAACAGCACCACCGACCGGGCGCCGTCGTCCTGGCGCGAGATCCAGCACAGGCCCTGCACCTGCGGGAAGCCGGCGTGGATGGCCGCCGCCCACAGCCGCGTCACCGGGTACTGGTCCTTTTCCGTATCGATCAGCTGCTTGCGCTCGACGCCGAGCTTGCGCAGTGCCTTGCTGCCCAGGTCGACCAGCAGCAGTTCATGCGCCGCACTGAACTGCGAATGAACCTGCCCGGCCAGCTTGCCCTTGTCGTAGGCCTTAAAGCCGGGCACGAAAGGAATGTCGTGGAACACCGTTTCCATGGCCGCGCAGGCGAAGCTGGCGCCGCCGTAGAGGGTCGGGATCGGGGTGCCGTCGGGGCGCGTGATGGGACTGAAACGGGCATTGCCGGCCAAACCGGGGTTGAATTGCACCGGGCCATAGACATCCTGGTGCACGCGGTGGATGGCCAGGCCCGCCGGCCAGATGGTCGTCGAAATATGCAGTACGGATGGCGGCGGGATCGCGGGGGGCGCAGCCTGGGCAATGAGGGATGGGCGCGGCGGCGCCTTAGCCATGCAGCACGCCTTCGCACTCGTCGGCCGCGGCGGCGATCACGCGTTCGGGATCGGTGGCGATCAGTTCGCGTGGCGATTTACCGCCCAAAAAACTGTTGGCGGACATGAACCAGTAGGACAAGCCCCAGCTGTCCTTGGCGTCGCCGAAGGTCTTGAGGACCTGCGCCATCGCCTTGCGCGGCCGGTAGCCGGCTTGCGGGTCGAGGCCGTAGCTGGGGAAATAATCGATGCCGTTGTGGCGGATGGCGAAGATGGCGCCCTCGCGTTTCCACTTGTTGGGCTGGGTGCTGGGGTTGCTGGGGCTGAAGCCGGCCACGGAAGCAATCTCGGCGGCCGTCATCCAGTCGCCGCTGTCGAGCACGGCGGTGCGCGCGCGTGCCAGCATGGTCGCTTCCTTCAGCTCGTTCGGGGTGGGCGGCGCCTTCGGCACCAGCGCTTCGACGATGGCGTCGAGCGACTGGCGGTGGTGGGCGCCGACGATGGATTTGACGAGCCCGGCGATGCCGGCAAAGGTTTCCGCCATGGCCGCCGCTTCGCGCGCCGTCGCATGGGTCAGCGTGACTGCAACCACTTGTTCCGCATCAACTCGGTGCAGTTGCCTGCTGACTTCCTCGGGCCCGCCTGCCAGGGTCGAAATCCCTGCCGTGTCGTAGTCCAGTGCGTGCATGGCCCCTCCTGATGAGATTATGCTGGTTCGCTTCACACCATCATAACTCATATAATCCATTTGTACCACGACACCTGCAAGCCGGGCGCGCAAGGCCGGTGTAGATACTCCCGGCTGCCTGCATGCCACACCAGGGCGCGCAATCAGCCCTGCGATGCACGGTCTCTTCGCCAAAACGCCCGAAACACCCTAGAATACGTTGTTCTACGGAACCATTCTTCATTTTCGGAAGCCCGCTTTGGAAACTCTTCTCTTCGCCGCCCCGGCATCGCTCGGTCCCACCCTGGTCGCCGGCCTGTTTGGCCTCCTCATCGGCAGTTTCCTGAACGTGGTGATCCACCGCATCCCGAAGATGATGCAGCGCGAGTCCGACAATTACGTGGCCCACGAAAGCGGCAAGGAATTGCCCCATACCGACCGCTACAACCTGATGGTGCCACGCTCGGCCTGCCCCTGCTGCGGCCACCAGATCACGGCGATGGAAAACATCCCCGTGATCAGCTGGCTGGCGCTGCGCGGCAAATGCCGCAATTGCAAGGCGCCGATCTCGGCGCGCTATCCTGCGGTCGAACTCCTGACCGGCCTGCTGTCCGCCCTGCTGGTCTGGACCTTCGGGTCCGGCACGGCGGGCCTTGCCACCCTGCTGTTCGCCTACCTCCTGATCGCGATGACCTTCATCGACGTCGACACCCAGCTGCTGCCCGACGATCTGACCTTCCCGCTGCTGTGGGCCGGCCTGCTGGTCAACCTGGACGGCACCTTCGTTCCGCTGCACGACGCCGTGATTGGCGCGGCCGCCGGTTATCTCGTATTGTGGGCGGTGTACTGGCTGTTCAAACTCGTCACCGGCAAGGAAGGCATGGGCTACGGCGACTTCAAGCTGCTCGCGGCGCTGGGCGCCTGGCTCGGCTGGACGATGCTGCCGACGATTATCCTGCTGTCCTCGGTGGTCGGCGCGATTGTCGGCATCAGCCTGATCGTGTTCGCCAAGCGCGGGCGCGACAAGCCGATCCCCTTCGGCCCCTACCTGGCCGCTGCCGGCATGATCGCCCTGCTCTACGGCGAGCAGATCTCCGCCATGTTCCTGGGCCACCTCGCATAAGCACCATGAGCACCATGACCGCCGCCCACGCTCCCGCCTTCTCGGTCGGCCTCACCGGCGGCATCGGCTGCGGCAAGACGACGGTGGCCGACATGTTCGGCGCGCTCGGCGCCTCGCTGGTCGACACCGACGCCATCGCCCACGCCCTCACTGCGCCGCACGGGGCCGCCATGCCGGCCCTGCTCGCCGAATTCGGCGCCGGCTTCGCCACGCCCGATGGGGCGCTGGACCGCGCGAAGATGCGCGCACTGGTCTTCGCCGATCCCGGCGCCCGCGCCCGCCTGGAAGCCATCCTGCACCCGCGCATCCGCGAAGCGACCGCCGCCGCGGCGGCGATTGCTACCGGCCCCTACGTCATCTTCGTGGTGCCGCTGCTGATCGAGTCCGGCACCTGGGCCGACCGCGTCGCGCGCGTGCTGGCGATCGATTGCTCGGAAAAGACGCAGGTGGCGCGGGTGATGGCGCGCAACGGGCTGGACGAGGCACAGGTGCGTGCCATCATGGCGGCCCAGGTGAGCCGCGCGCAGCGTCTGGCTGCGGCCGACGACGTGATCGTCAACGACGACGGCCTCGAGGCGCTCGCGCCCCAGGTGGAACGCCTGCACGCGTTTTACCTGGCCGAGGCCGCCCGCATCGGCGCGCCTGCGATGCGGGATTTGTAATTTTGCTCCGCATGGTTCAGAATCACGGGGTTGCTCGCCAGCCCACATCCAGGGGAATGTCACTTTGATCGTCTACGAATATCCTTTCAACGAGCGGATTCGCACGTTGTTGCGGCTGGAAGACCTGTACGAGAAGTTCAAGTTCTTCGTGCAGCAGGAGCATCCCATGCAGCACCACGTCGCGCTCGCAACGATCTTCGACATGCTGGAAGTGGCCGGCCGCGCCGACCTGAAATCCGACCTGCTGCAGGAACTCGAACGCCAGAAGCAGAGCCTGCTGGCCTACCGCAGCAACCCCGCCGTGGCCGCCGACGCGCTCGACGCCGTCCTCGGCGAACTCGACCAGGTCAGCAGCGCCCTCGTCGCCGCCCAGGGCAAGACCGGCCAGAACGTGCGCGACAACGAATGGCTGATGAGCATCCGCGGCCGCACCATCATCCCGGGCGGCGCCTGCGAATTCGATTTGCCTTCCTATTACGCCTGGCAGAAGCGCCCCTTCGAGCAGCGCCACGCCGACATCATGGGCTGGTTCGGCCCGCTGGCGCCGCTGTGCGACGCCCTCGCCCTGGTGCTGCGCCTGCTGCGCGACTCCGGCCGCCCGACCAAGATGATCGCCTCCGCCGGCAGCTACCAGCAGATGTTGCAGGGGAAGATCTATCACATGCTGCGGCTCGGCCTGGACGAATCGCTGGGCGCGATCCCCGAGATTTCCGCTAACAAGTACATGCTGTGGGTACGCTTCACCACCCAGGGCGGCGACCTCAAGCCGAAGTCGCTGGAAGAAGACGTGCCCTTCGAGCTGACCCTCTGTAATTTCTAAGTTTGATCGAGTATTGCCATGACCGTCGTCGCCTGCCCCACCTGCTCCAGGAAAGTCGAATGGACGCCTGAGAACAAGTACCGCCCGTTCTGCTCCGAGCGCTGCAAACAGATCGACCTGGGCGCCTGGGCCGAGGAGAAGTACACCATCCCCGCCGCTGCGCCGAACGAGTCGCAGGACAATCCGCTGGACGACGACAAGCACTGACCCGGCTACGCGCCGGTAGCGCTGAAACCCGTCGAAATCGACGAACATACCCGTAGGGTGGGCACTTGTGCCCACGCGGTCGTGCCGCTGCAATCCACCAAAGCTCCGCGCGGCCGCTCCATTGATCGACCGACGTACCGCGTGGGCTCGAGAGCCCACCCTACAAAGGCTGCGCAAGTGGCAAGCGACCGTTCCGAAATGAACCGCGTAGGGTGGACGGGTCTCCCGTCCACGCGTTCAAGCGGCAGATGATCGTTCGCGGAATATCAGACACACGCCGAACGCGTGGACGGCGGAGCCGTCCACCCTACGGGATCAGGCCGTGACCGTAATCCCGCCCGGCACCAGCACCGGCTTGTTGACGGCGCCGTAGCGGTCCATGAACAGCCCTTCCAGGCCGATCTCCGGCTGGCGGCCCGAGACCATGTCGGCCAGCACGCGGCCCGAGCCGCAGGCCATGGTCCAGCCCAGGGTGCCGTGGCCGGTGTTCAGGAACAGGTTGCGGTAAGGGGTCGGGCCGACCACCGGGGTGCCGTCCGGCGTCATCGGGCGCAGGCCGCACCAGAATTCCGCCTTCGTCACGTCGCCGCCCTGCGGGAACAGGTCGGTCACCGAGTGCTCCAGCGTGTCGCGGCGCGCCTTGTGCAGGGTCAGGTTGTAACCCGCGAGTTCGGCCGTGCCGCCGACGCGGATGCGGTCGCCGAGGCGCGTGATCGCCACCTTGAAGGTCTCGTCCATGACGGTCGATTCCGGCGCGCCGGAGGCGTCCGTGATCGGCACCGTGATCGAATAGCCTTTGACCGGGTAGACCGGGATCTTGATGCCGATCTGCTTCAGGACGAAGGGCGAGTAGCTGCCCAGCGCCAGCACGAAGGAATCGGCCTTCAACTCGCCCTGCGAGGTCACCACGCCGACCACCTTGTCGCCTTCGACGGAGAGACGCTTGATCTCGACGCCGTGGCGGAACTTCACGCCCAGCGCCTTGGCCATCTCGGCCAGCTTCTGGGTGAACTTGAAGCAGTCGCCGGTCTCGTCGTTCGGCAGCAGCAGGCCGCCGACGAACTTGCCGCGCACTTTCGCGAGGGCCGGTTCGTAGGCTTCGCAGCCGGCCGGATCCAGGACCTTGTACGGCACGCCATACTGCTGGAGCACGGCGATGTCGGTCGCGGCGCCGTCGAGCTGCTTCTGGGTGCGGAACAGCTGCAGGGTACCCTGGCTGCGCTCGTCGTAGCTGATGCCGGTGTCGGCACGCAGCTGGACCAGCACGTCGCGGCTGTACTCGGCCAGGCGCACCATGCGGCCCTTGTTGATGGCATAGCTCTTGTGGTTGCAGTTGGCCAGCATCTGCAGCATCCAGCGCCACTGGGCCGGATCGAGTTGCGGACGCACGACCAGCGGGCTGTGCTGCATCATCAGCCACTTGACGGCTTTCGCCGGCACGCCGGGACCGGCCCAGGGCGATGCATAGCCGGGCGAGATTTCGCCGGCGTTGCCATAACTCGTTTCCATGCCGGCGGCCGGCTGGCGGTCGATGACCGTGACGTCGTGCCCGGCCTGGGCCAGGTAATACGCCGTGGTGGTGCCGATGACACCACTACCCAAGACGATGATTTTCACAGGGATCCTTCAACAGATTGATTGACTGCTTTTTACCTTGCAAAGCGCAGCTGATCGAGCCACTCGAGCAAGGGGATGGTAGCGGGCAGCAGCGGGGTAACGCCGACTGTCCCTTGCCACGCAAATGCCTGGCCTTCCAGGCTCTGCGGTTCGCCGCGCCAGTCGCGGCTGATATAAAAATGGAGCCGCACATGGGCGTGCTCGTAGACGTGTTCGACGCAGCACCATTGGCTGGCGCTGTCGATGTGCACGCCCAGTTCCTCGACGAATTCGCGCTGCAGGGCTTCGAAAATGGTTTCGCCCGGATCGACTTTACCGCCCGGGAATTCCCAGTAGCCCGCATAGGGCTTGCCCTCGGGGCGCTGGCCGAGCAGCACGTCGCCGTTCGGGCGCATCAAGATGCCGACCGCCACATCGATCGGCCGGGCCTTCGCTTCCTGCATGGCTGAATCGTCCGGAAAATCCGATATTGTACGCCAGGCTGATGCGCAAGGCATGCCTGCTGTTGTGCCGGGCGATACAAAAATGAGAGGGGGGATAACCGCCGGATATGGCGCGATATGTGGGGTTCGTAGGGTGGGCACAAGTGCCCACGCGGCTTGGCACGGTCGTGATGTCGAAACATCATTTCGATACGCACCCACCGTACCGCGTGGGCACAAGTGCCCACCCTACAAGGGCGAGTCGTCCGGGCCAGGCAGCTTGCCCGCATAATCCTTCGCAAACTGCCAGGCGACGCGGCCAGAACGCGAGCCGCGTCCCAAGGCCCATTGCAGGGCTTCCCCACGCGCCGCCTCGATCTGCTCCGGCGTGCAGCCGAAGCTCGCCAGCCAGTGCGCGACGATATCCAGGTAATCGTCCTGCCGGAACGGATAGAACGACAGCCACAAACCAAAGCGCTCCGACAGCGAAATCTTTTCTTCCACCGCCTCGCCCGGATGCAGCTCGCCGTCGTCGCCGTGTTTGAAACCCGCATTGTCGGACATCTTTTCCGGCATCAGGTGGCGCCGGTTCGAGGTCGCGTAGATCAGGACGTTGTCCGAAGGCGTGGCGATGCTGCCGTCGAGCGCCACCTTGAGCGCCTTGTAGCCGGCCTCCCCTTCCTCGAACGACAGGTCGTCGCAAAAGATGACGAAGCGCTCCGGGCGGCCGGCGACCAGGTCGACGATGTCCGGCAGGTCGGCAAGGTCGGCCTTGTCGACTTCGATCAGGCGCAGCCCCTGGTCGGCAAAGCCGTTCAGGCAGGCCTTGATGAGGGAAGACTTGCCGGTGCCGCGCGCGCCCGTCAGCAGCACGTTGTTGGCCGGGCGCCGCGCCACGAACTGGCGCGTGTTCTGCTCGATCGCCCGCTGCTGCGGACCGATGTGCTGCAAGTCCTCGAAACGGATCGACGCCGCATGCAGCACCGGCTGCAGCCAGCCCCCGCCCGACGCGCGGCGGCGCCAGCGGAAGGCCGTGGCGCGCTTCCAGTCCGGCTCGCGCGGAGCCGCAGGCGGCAGCACCGCCTCCACCCGCGCCAGCAAACTCTCCGCGCGCTGCAGGAACTGTTCGAGCGAGGTCATGCCGGCATCAGGACCGGTAATCGGCGTTGATGCTGACGTAGTCGTGCGACAGGTCGCAGGTCCAGACCGTTGCCGTCGCGTCGCCGCGGCCCAGGGTCACGCGCACCAGGATCTCGGCCTGCTTCATGACGCGCTGGCCGTCCGCTTCCTGGTAGTTCGGATTGCGGCCGCCCGCCTGCGCCACCAGCACGTCGTCCAGGTACAGGTCGAGCTTCGTCACATCCAGGTCGTCCACGCCGGCATAGCCGACGGCGGCCAGGATGCGGCCCAGGTTCGGGTCGGATGCGAAGAAGGCGGTCTTGACCAGCGGCGAGTGGGCGATCGCGTAGGCGATCTTGCGGCACTCTTCCAGCGAACGGCCCTGCTCCACCGTGATGGTGATGAACTTGGTGGCGCCCTCGCCGTCGCGGATGATCTGCTGCGCCAGGTTGCGCGAGATGTCGGTCACCGCGTCGCGCAGCGCCTCGTAGTCCGCGCCGCTCGCTTCGTTCACGACCAGGCTGCCGGCGCCGGTGGCGATCAGCATGAAGGAATCGTTGGTCGAGGTGTCGCCGTCGATGGTGATGCTGTTGAAGGAGCGGTCGGCCGCGTACTTCACCAGTTCGTCCAGCACCGGCTGCGCCACTTTCGCGTCAAACGCCAGGTAGCCCAGCATGGTCGCCATGTTCGGCTTGATCATGCCGGCGCCCTTGCTGATGCCGGTCATGGTGACGGTATGGCCGCCGATCGTGACCGTACGCGAAGCCGCCTTCGGCTGGGTGTCGGTGGTCATGATGGCTTCGGCCGCGTTGAACCAGTTGTCCGCGGTCAGGTTGTCGACCGCCTCCGGCAGGCCGGCGACGATCTTCTGGATGGGCAGCTGCTCGAGGATCACGCCGGTCGAGAACGGCAGCACCTGGCCTGGCTCGCAGCCGAGCAGGCGCGCCACTTCGGCGCAGGTGGCCTGGGCGTTCGCCAGGCCCGTTTCGCCGGTGCCCGCGTTGGCGTTGCCGGTATTGACCACCAGCGCGCGGATCGGCGCGGCGCCGTTCGTCACGGCCGCCAGGTTGGCTTTGCTCACTTGCACAGGCGCGGCGCAGAAGCGGTTCAGGGTGAACACGCCGGCGACGGTGGCGCCGTCGGCCACGCGCATCACCAGCAAATCCTTGCGGTTGGGCTTCTTGATGCCGGCTTGGGCAAAACCGATCTCGATACCGGCGACCGGCTTCAGGTCGGCGGCGACGGGCAGGGGGGAATTCACGGCCATGGTGGTCTTCTTTGGAAAGATTGTCGAATTCGATATTGTACTGCGCGGGCGGCGCGGCTGGCGCAGCATGCCCCCGGCAAGCAGGCGGCGGCACAGGAGGACTTTTCTGCAACATCCGTTTAAGCACCATGGATAGCAAGATGACTTTCAGTAATGCATCATTGATAATTGGAAACTTGCTAACCATGAGGCCCTTTGTGAAACCTGCCCTGATGCGCCGCGTCCTTGCGGCAACCCTTTTCATCTCTCCTTTCGTTCACGCCGCCGAGCAGGCGCCGAAGCCCGCGGCCAAGGCGCCGCCGGTGATGGTGCAAGCCTTTACCGCCGCCGCCCACGAGCTGCAGAACGCCATGGAGGACGGCGCCGACCTCCACAAGACTTTCGACAAGCTGGTGAATTTCCAGCATTCGCCGGACGTCGCGAAGCTGCTGGCCGAGGGCTTCGGCAACGAGCGCCCATGGACCATGGAAAAGCGCGGCGTCGAAAACGGCAAGGCCGCCTACCGCTGGCAGCTCAATGCCCTGCACCAGACCACGCCGGCGGGCAGCACGCTGCAGTGGAGCGAATTCCCGATCGACTTCTGGCTCCACAAGTCGGGCAAGAGCGCGGATTACCGCGCGGCCTGGCCCCTGCTGACCTTCGAGGACAAGGACGCGCGCCTGACCATGCGCGACGCCACGCTCGCCGGCACCCAGCGCCGCGGCGCCGGCAACATCTGGTTCGGCAGCATGCAGGGCGGCGTCGCCAGCTTCGAGATCGCAGGCAAGACCAATCCCATCACGGTGGCGCTGCGCGACATGTACTTCGCCGCCAACATCCTGGAGCGCCCGCGCACGGTCGAGATGACGCAAGCCTTCGGCATCAAGACCATGGAATTCGCCGGCGAACGGGTCGACGACTTCAAGATGAACGTGCGTATCGTGAACATCGAGAAGGCGGCGCTGGTGGCCCTGCGCGCCGCCGAAAAGAAGATGAGCGCCAAGCAAGTGGCCACCAGCGACGACTTCGCTGCGGTGATGCCCCTGCTGAAGTCCATGGTGCGCGGCGCGGCCAGGCACAAGACCGCCCTGCTGGTCGACGAGATGAGCCTTGCCTTCCACGGCCACAAGGCCCTCCTCAGCGGCCGCGTCGGCATCGACGGCTCGGCAGCCGCCGGCTCGGCCGACATGGCCCTGCTGGCCAAGCGCGTCAACGCCCGCTTCGACATCAAGGTGCCGGTGGCCCTGATGCGCGAAATCGCACTGGCCGTCGCACGCCAGCAAGCGGCCAAGGCCCCGCAGGCCCAGGCGCAGGACCCGGTGAAGGTCGCCCAGGGCATCGGCGATGCGATCATCGGCAAGCTGCTCGCCAACGGCTACGCGCGCCTGGAGAACGACGTGCTGCTCTCGACCGTCGAGTTCCGCAACGGCGTGCTGCGCGTGAACGGCAAGAAGATCGACCTGCCGAAACCGGCCAAGGGCCCGGCGCCTGCCGCGGCGGCGAACTTCATGCAGGCGCGCCGCATCACCGACTCCTGCACCCTGCCCGACTATCCGCGTGAAGTCGTCGAGCAGAACGCAGCGCTCGAGCTGACGCTGCAATTCGTGGTCGACCCGGCCGGCCAGCTGCGCGACCTGCAACTGGCCCAGGGGAGCGGCCATGCGGAATATGACGCGGCGGTGCTGGCCGCGTTTGGCGGCTGCCGCTTCATCCCCGCGCTGAAGGACGGCAAGCCAGTCGAGCACGCGCTCACCCACACCGTGTCGCGCGAACCGGGCAGCGTCCGTCCGTAATGGTCTCCCACCGGCGCCGCGCCCGCGGCGCCGGTTTTTCTCCCGCCCCTCCCCTCCCTGCCGTCCCGGTGCTTGCCTGAAACACCATCCTGCCGCGATTGTCAACTGCCGAGCAGACAGTGTCACAAATACATCACTGCAATTGTGCGCTGAAGAAACATACCTATACTCGACCGGGCCTGTGGTCTCGCCGCGGGCTTCACAAATACAATTTAGGAGACGGAAATGACATTCACCAAGAAGGCGCGGCTGCTCGCCGTGCTGTGCGCCGCACTGGGTACCGGCCTCGCAGCCGCGCCCGCCGCGTTCGCCGACGGCCAGCCGCGCCAGCTGACCGCGTCCGCCAAGCTCTACAAGCAATACTTCCAGGAAGCCTCGAAGGAATTCGACGTGCCCGTCGAGCTGCTGGAATCGATCGCCTATGCCGAGACCCGCTGGATCTCGCACGTGCCGAAAGGGCAGCTCAAGAAGAACGGCGAGCCGCAGATCGAGATCGAACCCGACCTGCACCACGGCATGCCGCCCAGCTACGGCATCATGGGCCTGCGCAACGACACCTATTTCGGCACCTCGCTGACGCAGGGCGCCGCCCTGATCCGCGTGTCGCCCGCCGTCGTCATCACCGACGTACGCAGCAACATCCGCGCCGCCGCCGCCCTGCTCGCCCAGTACGGCGCCCGTAAAACCCGGGCCTTCCCGCTGGAGGACTGGGAAGGCGCGGTGGCGCGCTATTCCGGCATCCCGCAGCCGGAGATCGCCCAGATCTACACCTATGAAATCCTGACCGCGATCCGCCAGGGCCGCGAAGACAGCGGCTACAAGATCGGCCAGCGCCACGTGGAGATGGAAAAAGTCTACGGCAAGGACAAGCTGAAAAAGCTGTCCGCGCGCCGCATCACCGTGGAGACCGGCGTGCCCGATCCGAAGATCTCGGCGCCCGACTTCGTCGACACCCCGGCCAAGAACAAATAACGGAGACCGACCCATGAAAAAGAACACGAAAGGCCTGCTCGCGAGCCTGGCCCTGGCCTCCCTCGGCCTGCACGTCCTCCCCGCCGCCGCCTCGACCGACTATCCGCCGGCGATCTGGAACCCGGCCGCCAGCTGCAACTACTCGGCGCGCACGGCATCGGTCAGCCACGTCACCGTCCACACCACGCAAGGCTCGTATGCGGGCTCGATCTCCTGGTTCCAGAACTGCAGCGCCGGCGTCAGCGCCCACTACGTGATCCGCTCCTCGGACGGCCAGGTCACGCAGATGGTGCGCGAGGCCGACAAGGCCTGGCACGTCGGCAATTCGAACGGCTACACGATCGGCATCGAGCACGAAGGCTACATCAACGCCCCGGCGACCTGGTACACGAGCGCGATGTACAACGCCTCGGCCGCGCTGACGCGCGACATCCTCGCCTCGCGCGGACTGGCGCAGAAGGTCTACGACGGCAGCAGCGGCTGGAACGCGGTGCCGTCCGACTCGCTCTACAACGTCAAGGGCCACGTCAACTTCGCCAGCCAGAGCCACACCGACCCGGGTTCGGGCTGGGACTGGCCGCGCTATAAAACCCTGGTCGCCGGTGGTACCAGCGGCGGCGGCGGCAGCGACGCCACCCTCACCTGGCCGCTGGTCCAGTACGGCAACACGGGCGAACGCGTGCGCACCATCCAGTACCTGTTGCAGCAGTGGGGCTACACGCTCACCGTCAACGGCAGCTTCGACACCGCCACCCAGAACGCCGTGAAGAACTTCCAGTCCTCGCGCGGCCTGGGCGCCGACGGCATCGTCGGCAACGCCACCTGGCCGGCCCTGACCATCGTCACCCAGCAGGGCGACTCGGGCGCCAAGGTACGCGCCGTGCAAAGCCAGCTGAACGAAAGCGGCTACGGGCTGACCGTGGACGGCATCTTCGGTTCGGGCACCAACAGCGCGGTGCGCAGCTTCCAGTCGTCGAAAGGGCTGGGGGTGGATGGGATCGTTGGCGACAATACCTGGAGCAAGATGGCCTGGTAATGGCAAAAGGCCCGGCAACATGCATGCCGGGCCGGTTGTAGGGTGGGCGCCCCGTGCCCACGCGGTATGGACGCCAACATGACGCACGCGTTCGCGTGGGCACGGGGCGCCCACCCTACGCAAAAACAAAAAAGGCGTCCCGCGGGACGCCTTTCTCTTTACAGCAGCAGGCTTACGCCAGCTTGCCGTGACACTGCTTGAACTTCTTCCCGCTGCCGCAAGGGCATGGGTCGTTGCGGCCGACTTTGACGCCCATGTAGGTGCTGTGGTCTTCCGCCGCGACTGGGGTGGCGGTCGGGGTGGCGACCGGGGCCAGCAGTTCCTCGGGCGCGGCCGACGGGTTGAATTCCGAGTGCTGGAAGTTCAGGTTTTCCAGGTGCGTCGCCTGGGCCGCCATGGCGGCTTCGGCTGCTTCGACTTCTTCGCGCGACTGGATGCGCACCGTCATGACCGTGCGGATCACTTCGTTCTTGATCTGGTCCAGCATGCTGCCGAACAGCTCGAAGGCCTCGCGCTTGTATTCCTGCTTCGGGTTCTTCTGCGCATAGCCGCGCAGGTGGATGCCCTGGCGCAGGTGGTCGAGCGCCGCGAGGTGTTCGCGCCAGTGGGTGTCGACGCTTTGCAGCATGACGTTGCGCTCGAAGCCGCCGAAGGATTCCTTGCCGACGATGGCGATCTTGGAAGCATACGAGGCTTCGGCCGCGGCCAGCACCTTTTCCAGGATGTCGTCGTCGTTCAGGTTCGGCTCGTCGACCAGCATTTGCTCGAGCGGCACGTCCAGCGCCCATTCGGCGCTGAGAACCGACTGCAGCGACTTCACGTCCCACTGCTCTTCGACCGACTCGGCCGGCACGTAGGTGCGCACCACGTCGGTGAAGGTACCGGTACGCAGCGAGGCGATCAGTTCCGAGATGTCGGCCGCTTCCAGCAGTTCGTTACGCTGGCTGTAGATCACCTTGCGCTGGTCGTTGGCGACGTCGTCGTATTCCAGCAGCTGCTTGCGGATGTCGAAGTTGCGGGCCTCGACCTTGCGCTGGGCGGTCTCGATCGAACGGCTGACGATGCCCGCCTCGATCGGCTCGCCTTCCGGCATTTTCAGGCGTTCCATGATGGCGCGCACGCGGTCGCCGGCGAAGATGCGCAGCAGCGTGTCGTCCAGGCACAGGTAGAAGCGCGAGGAGCCCGGATCGCCCTGGCGGCCCGAACGGCCGCGCAGCTGGTTGTCGACGCGGCGCGACTCGTGGCGCTCGGTGCCGACGATGTGCAGGCCGCCGGCCGCGACCACGTGGTCGTGCAGCGATTGCCATTCGTCGCGCAGCTGCTGCGACTGGGCCGCTTTTTCCGCTTCCGACAGCTCGTTGTTGGCTTCGATGATCTGGATCTGCTTCTCGACATTGCCGCCGAGGACGATGTCGGTACCGCGGCCGGCCATGTTGGTGGCGATGGTGATCATCTTCGGACGGCCTGCCTGAGCGATGATTTCCGCTTCACGGGCGTGCTGCTTCGCGTTCAGGACGTTGTGCGGCAGGTCGGCGCCCTTCAGAATGCCCGAGAGCAGTTCCGAATTCTCGATCGAGGTCGTGCCGACCAGCACGGGCTGGCCGCGCTCGTAGCAATCCTTGATGTCGATGAGCATCGCGTTGTACTTTTCCTGCGACGACTTGTACACCTGGTCCTGGCGGTCCTTGCGCTGGGAAGGACGGTTCGGCGGGATCACCACGGTCTCGAGGCCGTAGATTTCCTGGAACTCGTAGGCTTCCGTGTCGGCGGTACCGGTCATGCCGGACAGCTTGGTGTACATGCGGAAGTAGTTCTGGAAGGTGATCGAGGCCAGGGTCTGGTTCTCGTTCTGGATGCGCACGCCTTCCTTCGCTTCCACGGCCTGGTGCAGGCCGTCCGACCAGCGGCGGCCCGTCATCAGGCGGCCGGTGAATTCGTCGACGATCACGACTTCGTTGTTCTGCACCACGTAGTGCTGGTCCTTGTGGTACAGCACGTGGGCGCGCAGCGCCGCATACAGGTGGTGGATCAGCGTGATGTTGGCGGCGTCGTAGAGCGAGGCGCCTTCCGGCAGCAGGCCCATCTTGGTCAGGATGGCTTCGGCGTTCTCGTGACCGGCTTCGGTCAGGAGCACGGTGTGCGCCTTTTCGTCCTTGATGTAGTCGCCCGGGACTTCGATGACGCCCTTGCCGTCCGGGGTTTCCTCGCCGATCTGCTGGGTCAGCTGCGGCGGCACCTCGTTCATGCGGTGATACAGGTCGGTGTGGTTCTCGGCCTGGCCAGAAATAATTAACGGGGTCCGCGCTTCGTCGATCAGGATCGAGTCGACTTCGTCGACCACGGCGAAGTTCAGGCCGCGCTGCACGCGCTCGCGCGCTTCGTAGACCATGTTGTCGCGCAGGTAGTCGAAGCCGAACTCGTTGTTCGTGCCGTAGGTGATGTCCGAGCCGTAGGCGGTCTGCTTGGTGTCGTGGTCCATCTGCGACAGGTTCACGCCCGTGGTGAGACCCAGCCAGCCGTACAGGCGGCCCATCGAGTCGGCGTCGCGTTGTGCCAGGTAATCGTTGACCGTGATGACGTGCACGCCCTTGCCGGCCAGTGCGTTCAGGTAAACCGGCAGGGTTGCCATCAGGGTCTTGCCCTCGCCCGTGCCCATCTCGGCGATCTTGCCCTGGTGCAGGACCATGCCGCCGATCATCTGGACGTCGAAGTGGCGCATTTTGAGGACGCGCTTGGCGGCTTCGCGGCAGACGGCGAAGGCTTCCGGCAGGATGTCGTCGAGGGTCTCGCCCTTCTCGAGGCGCGCCTTGAATTCAGGGGTTTTCGCCTGGAGGTCGGCGTCGGACAACGACTCCATCTGCGGCTCGAGCGCGTTGATCTGACGCACGGTTTTTTGATATTGCTTGAGCAGCCGCTGGTTGCGGCTACCGAAAATCTGGGTCAGTAATGACATGCTAAGTTTCTTAAAAAGACGCCGCAAAAAGAGCCCGGATGATATCAAACGAGATACCGATCTAAGACCGACGGAGGCAAAAAGCGACTGATTTTATCATGCGATGCGGCCACACTTGGGGGTTACACGCCCGATAACAAGTGTGTGCACGAAAGAATGTTATCAAATTGCATCGCTGCTACGGGAACGATACGCCGTTGGCATGGCCTGGCGCCTGCTTGTGGTATCGTGTGCGCCTGTAGCAATCCCCTTTCCCGACTCCCCCATGCACATCTACGGCACCCGCAACCGCCCCACCTCGTTCGAAGCGACGAGCTTCCTGCGCTCGAACGAACGCATGGCGAGCCTGTTGCCGACCGCGCTGCGCATGGCCGACCTGCAGCGCGACGTCGGCCTGGCCCTGCCCGCGGTGGCGGGCAATTGCGACGTGCTGTCCTTCCAGGATGGCGTGCTGGTACTGGCGGTGCCCAGTTCGGCGGTCGCGGCGCGCCTGAAGCAGCAACTGCCGAAACTGCAGGGCACCCTGCTCGCGCGCGGCTGGCAGGTGACCTCGACGCGCCTGAAGGTGCAGGTGACGCGCGCGATGCCGGACCGGCCCGAGCCGCGGGTGCTGGAATTGCCGGCCACGGCGGTCGACGCCTTCGAGGAGCTGGGAGAGAGTTTGCCGGAGACGCCGCAGAATGCGGCGCTGGTGGCGGCGATCAAGCGGCTGGCGGCCAAACGGCGCGGCGGTTGACGTAGGGTGGACGGGTCTCCCGTCCACGCGTTCAACCGGCAAAAGCTCAACCGCGCAGGCATTCCAAACGTGATTTGAACGCGTGGACGGGGAACCCGTCCACCCTACGGAACGACAACACCGCGATCAGGTCTGCGCCCACTCCTGCTGCATCTGCTTCACATACGACGCCGGCGCACTCTTCAACTCATCGAACGACACGATCTCGTACGCATCCGGCCGCGCCAGCAGGGCGCGCAGCAGGTCGTTGTTGAGCGCGTGGCCCGATTTATGGGCCTCGTAGGCGGCCAGCAGCGGGTGACCGACCAGGTACAAATCGCCGATCGCGTCGAGGATCTTGTGGCGTACGAACTCGTCGTCGTAGCGCAGGCCGTCCGCGTTCAGGATGCGGTACTCGTCCATCACGATCGCGTTTTCCAGCGAGCCGCCGCGCGCGAGACCCATGCCGCGTAGGCTTTCCACATCCTGCATAAAGCCGAAGGTGCGCGCGCGCGCCACGTCGTGCACATAGGACACCTGGGCGAAATCGACCGAAGCGTTCTGCATCGTGCCGTCCACAGCCGGGTGGTTGAATTCGATGAAGAAGTCGAGCTTGAAGCCGTCGTGCGGTTTCAACTTCGCCCACTTCTCGCTGTTGCCCGTGCCCTGGCGCACTTCGACTTCCTTCAGCACGCGAATGAATTTCTTCGGCGCCGGCTGGTCCTGCACGCCCGCCTGCTGCAGCAGGAACACGAAGGAGGAAGCCGAGCCGTCCATGATCGGGATTTCTTCGGCCGTGACTTCGATGTACAGGTTGTCGATGCCGAGGCCCGCGCAGGCCGACATCAGGTGTTCGACGGTGGAGACGCGCGCATCGTTCTTGATCAGGACCGAGGCCATGCGGGTGTCGCCCACGACTTCGGCGCTCGACGGGAATTCGACGACGGGGTCGAGGTCGACGCGGCGGAACACGATGCCGGTATCCGGCGCGGCCGGGCGCAGCGTGAGTTCGACCTTGCGGCCCGAGTGCAGCCCGACGCCGGTCGTGCGCACCAGTTCTTTGATGGTTCGTTGTTTGAGCATGGGCCGATTATATATGCGCCGCAAAATCGCTGCCGGGCCCGGTCCTTGCAGCACTGCAACAAAGAGAAGGTCCTACTACTCCTCATAGTCGACGACTAGCTTGCTGAGAAAAACGCTCCAAGCGTCAATTCGCGATTACGCAGTCTTGCGTCGCATTATTGCCGTTTATGTGATGCGAAGGAAGCGCTTGAGGTCGGGGTTGGCCCCAAACTCACTTGATGCTTCTAGCAGCAAGCTGTGCGTACTGATGTTGGCGCCACCACCTCCTTGAGCCAATAGGCGAAGAGCTGCGTGCCAAGCCGCCCGCCCGGTGCTACTTATACGTAAGCTTGCGACCTCGCCGCCCGCTCGAGACCAAATTTCTTGGTCGAGTGGGCCCTGCGGATAGAGCGCGACCAGCAGGTCTTCCAGCTCACGGGGACTTGGGGGGCTTTTCATAGCAGCAACTGCTACGGCTCCTTCCTCAGACTTGAGGCGTCCGCCCTTGCGCAATGCAACAGGGAAGTTGTCTTGCGTGTGAGTCGTCAGTACGGGGTTTTGAGCACTGCGAGTAGCCGGGACCTGCTCAGCAAGATAGTGGAAAAGGTCTAAGACTCGGATGAGACCGTCGGAGCGGTCGCCTACCTCACCTTGTAGCCCTTTAAGGAGGAAGTGCGTAAAGAGGCTATTGCGATGAATCCCAAGGATTAACGAGTGTTCGTGAGCTGAACTTGCTGAAATGATGACGCGTCCCTTCCCTTGCGCAAGTGCCTCAAGCTTCGGCCCGCCGAAACCCCACTTGGTGATGTCCTGGGCGGGTCCCTTGACGCGCGCTGCAGCACCTGAATGACAGGCATCTACAAGAACAAGTAGGCGTTCTGCGGGAATCTGCTTGAGTAGCTCGGAGAGCTCTTCAGCCTCTATACCCGTCTCGCGAGGCCGAGAACTGTCGAACTCAGGAGGACATAGGTAGGTGCCGAGGTCCGGCCCTGACAGTCGCTGCGCACCATGACCGGAAAAGTAAACGATCACTGTGTCACCAGCTCGGGTGTCGGTTGCCAGCTTCTTGAGCCCGTCGACGATTGCGGAACGAGAAGCGTCAGCGTCACGCAAAATCTGCACGTTCTCCAGAGGATAACCGCAGTGCTCGGCGCTAGTCAGAAGCTTTGCTAGACCGTCGGCATCGTAGACCGGCTCTGAACCGAGATCGCTGAGTGAGTCATACTTCCCGATGCCGATGACAAGTGCTCGGCCAGATTGAAAGGTTTTACTCATCGGCTCATTCTATCGCATTGCTACCACACAGAGCTTGCAGAACGGCATTTCCGCTGAAATCTCGTAGTGCAGTGCGCAGGAGATCCGATGCGACTGGGCCGCGCCCTGCGCGCACCTGCTTGATGCAGCGATGCCACTGCGCAACGCCATTTCCTTCTGAACTCAGCTGTTCGTCCTTACCGCCGCTACGGCTCCAGATTTCGTTATGCATTGGTCCTTGCGGATAAAGTTCTGCCAGCGTTACCTCAAACATCTGCCAAACTTCATCCTCGGGAATTTGGACCGGCTTTCCAACGCGCCAGCTCAGGGTCATGCTATCCCAGATACTCATAGCAGTTAGACACTCCCTGCACATGGGCAGAAATTCATCATGCGCGCGACCATAGCTGGCGGCCCGCGCAGCGGCGGACGTCCAATAGCGGTCTCGAATCAGCTTGCCCAGAGCCGTTGCAGGCGCTGGAGAAAGGCGGTAACCAGGAGCGCGAGCCAGCGAATCGAGCAGAATAACGCACTCATAGTCACTTTGAGGGTAAAGCTGATTAATGACGTTGACGAATTGAGCGGGTGATTTTTCAGCCATAGACGCCATCAACATGTTGCCTTGCAATGCAGACCTCGCTTCGCTGCGTAGAGGTTCTTCGAGCCCGTCAACACTGACGGTTCCGTCCAACATCCCTGCAAGCCACCCCTTCGTGGTCAGCCCGAGGACAACACCAGCCAGCGCATCAGGTATTAGCTTCCAAGCATTGGCCCTGTTCGCCACATGCGCGAGGTCTGCCAGTCCTGCTCTGGCGAGCGGTCCCCAGACTCGGTCCGACCGCTCGCCGCGCTGAATGAGCGTCTGCAGCCCTTGCAATCTGTCTGCCACCGCGGCCGCTGAGTTCCGGCTCCTAGCAACTGCTTTGTCCAAAATATCGAACCACACTGGCGAAGTCCAATCGAACCGGCACAGAAGATTTGGATCGCTAATGACAGCATTCGCTGCAAGAGCTGTTACTTCCTCAATGTCCTCGCGTAATGCAATTGCAATGCGATCGTTTGGCGAAGCCATTGAGAGCGCAGACTCGGTGGCGATACGCCGAGAGCCGTTGGGAGGAGCATGCTCTAATACTGCAGAAAGAGCTCGGGATGGGGCATGCGCTGCGGCCAAAGCAATGCCGCAAAGCTGCCACGCTCCACGTTTTGCGCTTTCTCGAGCGACAGCATCAGCAACGGACGCGGGCAGTACGGCGGGAACAGTACTCGCTAAAGCTTGGAGCTGGCCTTCTGCGTCAAAAAGCGCCAGGATTGGCTTAAGGCTTTCGGGTATCTTCTCGATAGTTTCCCAAGCTAGAGCGCCTATGCCGGCACCTTTGGTATGGACAGCGGACGCATACCCAGCATGAACGTGGATGTTCCACCATTGCTGTTGCGCCGCGCCGCGGGTGGCCTCGTCAAAAAGATGGCAATCGTCGTTGGTCTTTGCAGCTTGGTTGGCGCGCTCGCTCACCCAACCCTCCACGGCCGGGGTAAAAGTGCTGGTATCGAAACGCTCCAGCTGTAGGTTGCGCAGCGAAAGAACGTCCGCCGGAGTCCACAGCCCAGAAGTGGAGGTAAGCCTGTCTAACGCAACCTTGCGGACATCGCTTGCTCGCCGCGAATCCCCTCCCTTTGCCGCCAGCAGCCGCACCAGCCTGATTGCTTCGCCGACCCCGCCAGGACTTTCCCACAGATGAAAGGCTTGCTCTAAGAGGATAAGGGAGTTCGCCGATTGCAAGTCGAAAGCAGCGGCCTCGCCGAAGTCCAGTAGTGGCCGACCTTCCGGCATGCTAAGCAGAGCTGCAACACCGGTGCTGGGTGGCTCGCTCGTTGCTGAAAGCACCTGCTCTTGCGGGAACCGAGATGCCAGCTCCTTGGGAACTGCAACTGCAACCGAGACCTTAGTATCCTCCGGCGAAAAGCTTAAGCTGAAAAGAACTTCGCGGCGTAACTGCTTGGGGACGACCTGCAGCAGGTCGAGCATGATGTCATCGAACCCGGCCTGCCCCATGTGTATGACGGGCCGTTGCTTTGCTGAGATGAGCGCACTGGCCATCTCAAGCAGGAGTGGGTGGTGCACGTTAACTGGTGCGGCAGCCGCTTGGGCGACCGGCACGAAAGACGTGCGGTCTTCTCTATCGTGCGACTCGCGCAGGTTGTCGGCTAGCTCGCGAAGGTCCGGGACAAGGGACAGCTCATTCAGCGGGATGAAGGCGGCGACTGAATCGACCATGCCTGCGCGAGTCGTTTCTCGGCTACTACGCGTGTGGACAAGCATGAAGTAGCCATCATGAATGGCAGTGCGAAAATAGGGCTGCCACTGCAGGCCGGTCGGAACAGTCCCCGGAAGATCGGTGAGCCAGGCCGCTTGGCGAAAGACGGCCTGCAAGCCCGGCTCTGTTGAGGACAGCAGGGCATGTCCCCCTTTCGGCCCATACCAAGCCTTGTGAATGCGCATTAGTTCTAGATTGCCTTTGCAAGCTGTGAAATAGGAAGAGTGAGGTCTGGCGAATGCATTCCGTCTGTAGTGACCACCCACCCCATTTGCTCTGCGCCCTTATAGATGAAGTCCCTGTTTGGAGAATCCTTCGAAAGCGCGACTCCGGTTGCTGAGAGACCGAGTACAAGCCTGCGGCGCTCGTCCCAGTTGTTGCGCACAAAGGCTGACAGCAACGGCAGATCTCTGCTCAACACTAGCTCTGGGGTCGTGCCTTCTGGCACTTGTAGTTCGTCCCAACACGACAGAACCACCGCCAGAGCCGGTTTGGCCTTACCACTACGCGCGTGAGTCGTGTACAACAGCATCTGCAGCAACTCTACGAGCCGTGCCTGTGGCGAGCGCTCGATGACACCACCCGCAGGCCGAGAAGATTGCAGGTCGCCAAGCGGCCTAGAAAAAATGTCTTCTATTAAGGGAATGCGCTTCGGCCTAACCATCAAAATCCAGCCGTCTGCGGTCTCTACACGCTCCTGCCAGGAGGCAGGAATGCGTCGCTCCTCAAGGAGCTGGCTGACCTGCTCGCCGGCATAGTCTGGCCAATTCAAGTCAATTGCAACATTACCATCGGTCAGGACCGGCAAGAGGGTCTCGGTATAAGTGCCAGCGGCCGTATGCGCACCAGGAATTCCCCCGCTGAGCGACTGAAGCACATCATCGAAAGCTGCCAAGTCAGGGGCGGCGCCACGCATGCGCAGGGAACCTGTCTCGGCGTTCAAGCGCCCTATGAGCTGGGCACCGTAATGGCTTTTGCCGACGTTGGACTCACCGAAAACGGCAATCTGCAGAGTCTCCTCAGGCATGGACGCCCCCGACCTGACGCAGCAGTTCTTGTTCAGGCTCCTGCTCTGCCAGCTTGAGAAAGGGCGTCTCCGGTACTGACAGGGCCCAATCCAAAAGTTCAATAAGCCCCTGACCTCTGTTGTGCGCCTCCTGACCTGGAGCAGAATGCATGCTGACGCTGAAGGCGCGATAGCTGCCAAGGGTTAGGTCTGCGGCTTGAATTACTGCCTGCCGCATCTGGTCGTCGACCTTCACGTCACACTTGGTCCAGACGAGGGCAACCGGTCGGCCGCGCCGCTCAGCGCCAACTCGTCGAAGCAGTGCGACAAGATTCGTCCTGGCGGCACCCATACGAGGGCCGGCGAGCGCATCTGAGTCCGCCACAACAATGAGTACATCCGACGCTTCTGAAAGCCAAAGAGCACCAGTGGCTTCCTCGGCGTCCCGCCGCACTGACCACCGGCTGAACCACTCACCAGGCGCATCGGCGAAAAGAATGTCCTTCCTAACTTCGTGCACCTGCAGATCCAAATGCAGCAAGCCCGGATGGCGACCTGTTCCGCTCGAAGTATGCGGCGGGAATGCAGGGCCGCGCATAGCGTTCCAGCGCAGACTACCTGCAATATTCTCCCAGCCCTCCAGCGTTAAGGACCCGGCGAACGACGTGCCATCAGGGCTGATATCGCGTCCAAGGAGCAAGTACCAAGCACCTAGCAGTGAAGTTTTACCGCTCTCAGCAGCACCAAACAGGCCTATTAGCCTCGTTCGTGTCTTACCCGCCAAGAACCCGATGTCCATTGCGCCCAGGGCGTTGCCGGTCCAAGGCAGCCTCGCCCCTTCTACCGATCCCGTTGTGCCAGGTGTTTCGGCTTCAGCCTTTTGCTGCCAATGTTTGCAAAGATGCGGCGAGGCCTCTCCAACAAGGCATCCGACCTCGTCAGGAGCGATGCAGGCAGCTTGTGAGCAACGACCACTCACGCTTGTTCCTTGAGCTGCTCGACCTCGTCCGGTGAATACAAGGCGCGGATTGCCTTGACCTCTCGCAACAGCCAAATCGCCCAGTCGCCGAGCGCCTTCTTGGGCTTCAAGTCAAGGCCAAGTCGGGGTAGTTCAACTTTACCGATCGCACACGAGTCCGCCAGTGCCTGAACCAATAGACCTCGTCCCCCTAAAGTAGTTCGCTGTTCTTGCAGCCACTTACTGTCTGCAACTCGTGCAGATTGCCTCTGCGCATCCAACAAATCGCTCATCGCGATTTCCGCCTCGCCCTCCGCACCGGCGGCAGCGAGAACCGCTTCGAACAGCAGTGACTCGACGGCCGGCGGGTACACCTCTGGCAGAAGGTCCGCCAAGTCGTATGCCATGTGAAGTGCAACGAGCGGAGCCTCTAGCTTGCGGTAAGGCGCAGCAGCACTCTCGGAGTACAGAGCTTGACGCCACCAAAGAAGGCGGCTCGAAGTATTTAGCTGATTGCTGCGTGCCTGTTCAGAGCGTAGAAAGTCGTTTAATTTGATTACTATGGATTCGCCCAGCGCTTTCAGCGCTTGTGCGCTTCCCTTTAATGCAGTATTGGCTGCCTTGTCGTGGACATCCGCCAAAATTGGCGCCATTCGGTCCGCAAACTCATACGACCAATGTTGCGGTTGGTTGGGCCAATACGGGTTGGGGTTGTCAAGAGATACTCCCGGCTTGTTCGTACTATTTCCCGCCGCGGCGGCAACCTGGGGGAACCATGCGTCCGCTGCCGTATTTTTCACGGCCGTAAGGGCTGGCAACTTTAAGGATGCGACAGGTGCGGGCTCGGGTTGCGTCGGCCAAAGCGCTGAGAGCCGTTCGGATGTGATGCTCTGAGCCCGTTCCAAAATCTTCGATACAATGCGCTGTTCCTGGCCTACGTTAAGGTGGGGCAAAACGTTAGCTCCTACTAGGCTGACGGCAACGGCCAAGGTGCCTTGCTGCTCCATTGCTCGCATGACTGCTTCAAGAACAATGGCACGGTACAAGGTGAGCGGCTCGTCTTGGAATGCTCCTCGGAAAGTAGGCCAGTGTTTCTGCAGTAGCTCGCCAATAGCGACCAGCGTCGTGTCCGGCCCAGCGGTGGGATCCCAAGCTGCGAGCAGCGGTGCCATGGCAACTTTTGGCTCTGCGGCGTAACGCTGCGCCAATTCGTGGCAAGCATCACTCAATTTTTCAAGGCGAGAGTCATCTGCACCAATGTTTAACAGTCGCAGGTTCAGAAATTCCTGCAGCACGCTTGTTTTCATTTTTGTCCCCACATAAGAATCACCAGTGCATTTTTCATATCATACTGGCAATTTGTTTCCTCTCACAAGCTGCAATATTACTTCCTACCCCGCTGTCTTGCCAAAGTTACATGTACGGCTCGCTGCTGGGAACGCACAAAGTCACTGGATATGATTTCAGCGTCACCGGGCCCAGCGCATTGGGCATGATAGCGCTCAATCTTTAGGTTCTTCTAATAAACAGGAATTGACCGTTCAGTTTGAACGGTCATTCAGTCACGGGGACGATGACTACTCTTGACCCGGAAGCAGAACTTCGTTCAACAAGCGGACGATCATACCGGCTCAGTGTACGAGGTCATTGCTTCTTACGACAGGTAGAAGATTTGGTCAGGGAGCTCTCACGGATGCTCGGCTTCGGCGTGGGTCTTCTCGTGACGGATCAAATAAATGCCGCTGCCGATGATGATCGCCGCACCGACCAGGGTGTACCCGTCGGGCAGGGTCTGCCACAGCATCCAGTCGATCGCCACGCCCCAGGCCAGGGCCGAATATTCGAAGGGCGCGACCACCGAGGCTTCGCCGTGGCTGAACGCTTCCGTGATCGCCAGCTGGCCGAAAAAGCCGCTCACGGCCAGGCCCAGCAGCAGCGGGATGTGGACCGCCTCCACCCGCACCCAGCCTGGTGCCGCCAGCACGGTGGCGCCGATCGCCATCATCAGCATCAGCCAGAACATGATCTGCTCGCTGCTGTCGCTGCGCGCCAGCACCCGCGCGCCGATCGCGGAGATCGCGTAGCACACGGCCGAACCGAGGATGGCCAGCCCACCGAGGGTCAGGAAGCCGCCCCCTTCCGGGCGCAGCACGACCAGCACCCCGGCCAGTCCAATGGCAATGGCTATCCAGCGCGCCAGGTTCACCTTTTCCTTCAATACGAAGACCGACAGGGCCGTGATCAGGGCCGGCGCGATGAAGAAGATCGAATAGGCTTCGGCCAGCGAGAGCTTTTTCAGGCCATAGGCGAACAGCGCCAGCATCGCGATCCCGACCACCGCGCGCAGGATCTGCAGCGACCAGCGCACCCGCAGCATCGTGCGGAAGCCGCCGCGCCAGGCAACGTAGGCGCAGACCAGCGGCAGCGAGGACAGCGAGCGCAGGGCCGCCACCTGCATCGCCGGATAATGCGCGGCGAGCAGCTTCATGGCCGTGTCCATCAGCGAGAACATGAAGACGGCAATCAGCATCGCGTAGATGCTGCGCAGGTTGCCGGAGAGTGTGCTGACTGGGTTGCTCATGTGCGTACAGACGAAAAACGGCGCCGCAGCGCCGTTGGAATACAAGTGGCCGGGATCAGCCGAGTTGGGCGAGCATCGTCTCGGCGTTCGAGACTTCGAAGCCGTTCTGCTCCACGTTCAGCTGGGTCACGACGCCGTCCTCGACCAGCATCGAGTAGCGCTGCGAGCGGGTGCCCATGCCGTGCTTCGAGAAGTCGGCGTCCAGGCCCAGGGCCTTGGTGAAGGCGGCATTACCGTCGGCCATCATGCGCACGATGCCGGTCGACTTCTGGTCGCGGCCCCAGGCGCCCATGACGAAGGCGTCGTTCACCGAGATGCACCAGATTTCGTCGACGCCCTTGGCCTTTAATGCGTCGGCGTGCTGCACGTAACCCGGCACGTGCTTGGCCGAGCAGGTCGGCGTAAAGGCGCCCGGCAGGCCGAAGACCGCGATCTTCTTGCCTTTCGCGAGGTCGGCCACCTGGAACACGTTCGGGCCGAGCGTGCAGCCTTCGGTTTCGGTCTCGATGAATTCGGCCAGGGTGCCTTCCGGCAGGCGGTCGCCAATCTTGATGGTCATGCAGAACTCCTCAGTGTTATCTTGGAAAGCTTGCAAGTATGCCTGATGTAGCCGGGGTCTGCACAGCGCGCCTCCGTAGGGTGGACGGCTCTGCCGTCCACGCGTTCAACGCACGCCTGACATACCGCGAACTTTCACCCGGCTGTTGAACGCGTGGACGGGGAACCCGTCCACCCTACGGCGCGTCAACGCATAAAAAAACCGGGACCGGAGCGTTTGCTCCGATCCCGGTTTCATCTACACCGCATGAGGCTTAGTCGGCCTGCTTGCGCAGGAAAGCCGGAATGTCGTAGGTCTCGACGCCATTGTTCTGCATCGCGCGCACCTGCTCCGAGGCCTGCTCGCGGCGCCACACGGCCGGCTGCTTCATGCCGTCGCCGGCGCCGCCGACGCTGGCCGAACCCATGGTCATGCCGCCGGTCATCGGGGTGCCCATCATCGGTGCGTTGTAGGTACCGGTGCGCATCACCTGCTGCGGCTGCACCAGCTGCATCTTCTTGGCCTTGCCCAGGCCGGTGGCGACCACGGTCACGCGGATCTCGTCGCCCATGGCGTCGTCGTAGGCGATGCCCTGTGCGATCGAGGCGTCCGGTGCGGCGAAGGCGCGCACGGCGGCCATGACTTCCTTGATCTCCTTGCCCTTCAGGCCACGCGATGCGGTCACGTTGACCAGCACGCCCTTGGCGCCCGACAGGTCGATACCGTCGAGCAGCGGCGAAGCGACGGCCTGCTCGGCGGCGATGCGCGCGCGGTCCACGCCCGAGGCGGTGGCGGTGCCCATCATGGCCTTGCCCTGCTCGCTCATGATCGTCTTCACGTCGTTGAAGTCGACGTTGATGTGGCCAGGCACGTTGATGATCTCGGCGATACCGGCGACGGCGTTGTTCAGGACGTCGTCGGCGTGCTTCATCCAGTCGATCATCGATTCGTCTTCGTAGATCTCTTCCAGCTTTTCGTTGAGGATGATGATCAGGGAGTCGACATGCTTGGTCAGTTCGTCCAGGCCCGCTTCGGCGATGTCCATGCACTTCTGGCCTTCGTACGAGAACGGCTTGGAGACCACGGCGACGGTCAGGGCGCCCATGGTCTTGGCGACTTCGGCCACGATCGGTGCGGCGCCGGTGCCGGTGCCGCCGCCCATGCCCGCGGCGATGAAGACCATGTGCGCGCCGCGCAGCGAGTCTTCGATGCGCGAGCGGGTCTGCTCGGCCAGCTGGCGGCCGACTTCAGGACGCATGCCGGCGCCGAGGCCCGATTCGCCGATCTGGATGATGTTGTTCGCGCTCGACGCAGCCAGCGCCTGGGCATCGGTGTTGGCGGCGATAAATTCGACGCCCGACACACCCTTGTTGATCATGTGCTGCACCGCGTTGCCGCCTGCACCACCCACGCCGACGACCTTGATCACCGTTCCCAGTGCTGCGTTATCGACCATATCGAACTCCATGATGTCACTCCTAATCTGAAAGTGCCGTACCCAAGCACAAAACCTCATAAGCCTATCAGGCCTAGCGCATGGATACTGCTTAGTATTAAAAAAATTTTATGATGTGTACCGAAACAAATACGTTTGTTAGCTACTTCTGCTTACCGTTCTATCTACAGCTTAGAAATTCCCCAAGAACCATTCCTTCATGCGCTGCCACACCGCCTTTACCGAGCCATCCTGCCTGGTCACGATATGGCCCCGCAAATACTGTTTTTTCGCTTCCATCAACAGGCCGAGCACCGTCGCATAGCGTGGGCTGCGCACGACGTCGGCCAGCTGGCCGCGATAATCCGGCGTTCCCAACCTCGTCGGTTTCAGGAACATGTCTTCCGCCATTTCGATCATGCCGGGCATCATCGAAGTGCCGCCGGTGAGGACGATGCCCGACGAGAGCACGCCCTCGTAGCCCGACTCGCGCACGACCTGGTGCACCATCGCGAACAGTTCCTCGACGCGCGGCTCGATGACGGCGGCCAGCGCCTGGCGCGAGAGCGCGCGCGGGCCGCGGTCGCCCAGGCCCGGCACTTCCAGGGTCTCGCCCGGATCGGCCAGCACCTGCTTGGCCACGCCGTAGCGCAGCTTGATTTCCTCGGCTTCGCCGGTCGGCGTGCGCAGCGCCATCGCGATGTCGCTGGTGATCTGGTCGCCGGCGATCGGGATCACGGCCGTGTGGCGGATCGCACCGTCGCTGAACACCGCGATGTCGGTGGTGCCGCCGCCGATGTCGATGATGACGACGCCGAGTTCCTTCTCGTCGTTGGTCAGCACGGCGTCGGCCGAGGCCATCGGCTGCAGGATCAGGTCGGACACTTCCAGGCCGCAGCGGCGCACGCACTTGACGATGTTCTGCACCGCCGACACGGCGCCGGTGACGATGTGCACGCGCACTTCCAGGCGGATGCCGCTCATGCCGATCGGCTCGCGCACGTCTTCCTGGTTGTCGACGATGAACTCCTGCGGCACCGTATGCAGCAGCTGCTGGTCGGTCGGGATGTTGACCGCCTTGGCCGTCTCGATCACGCGCGCGACGTCGGTGCCGGTGACTTCCTTGTCCTTGATCGCCACCATCCCGCTCGAGTTGAACGAGCGGATATGGCTGCCGGCGATCCCGGCATACACGTTGCGGATCTTGCAGTCGGCCATCAGCTCGGCCTCCTCGAGCGCGCGCTGGATCGATTCGACGGTGGCCTCGATGTTGACCACGACGCCCTTCTTCAATCCCCTCGACTCGTGCTGACCGAGGCCGATCACCTCGTGGCGTCCGTCGGACATCACTTCGGCCACGACCGCCACCACCTTCGAGGTGCCGATGTCGAGGCCGACGATCAGGTTTTTCGCGTCTTTTGTCATTGCTCGCCTGCTTTAGATGTTCTTTGTTGTCTTGTTAGTAGGAGTTTTCTTTTTCGCCGCGGCCTTCACAGGCTTGGTGGCATCCGCCGGCACCGTCAGGGCCGCGGAAGACAGCGCCAGCCCGTTCGGGTAGCGCATGTCGATCGTATCGATGCGGCCTTCCTGCAGCCGGGCGACCAGCTGCGGGTAGACCGCGACCAGGCGCTGCACGCGCGCCCTGATCGTGTTCTTGTTCGGCTCGCGCCCCAGCTCCACGCTCATGCCGTTGTCCAGCTTGACCGTCCACGCGTAGCGCGAGGACAGCGACAGCTGTTGCGGCACCAGCTTGACCGGCGCGAACCAGGCGCGCAGTTCGGCAAAGCGCGCCAGCACTTCCTTTTCGCTGCCGGCAGGACCGGCGAAGGCAGGCAGCTCGTGGTCGTCGTCGGCCTCGGCCAGGTTGGCGGTGAAGACGTCGCCCTTCACCGACAGCAGGCGCCCTTCGCCCCAGGTGCCGAGCGGCTCGTGCTCTTCGACTTCCACGATCAGGCGGTCCGGCCATTCGCGGCGCACCGTTGCGCGGCGCACCCAGGGCACGGCTTCGAAGGTGCTGCGCACCGTGTCCAGGTCCGTCGTGAAGAAATTCCCGCGCAGTTTCCCAAGCACGCTGTTCCTCACCGTCAGTTCGTTCACGTGCTTGAGCTGCATGCCGTACAGGCTCTCGACACGCACTTCGCGCAGCGTGAACATCGGCCGCTGCGACAGCCACCACACCCCCGACGCAATAGCGGCGAGCAGCGTCGCCGCCAGCAGGGTGCTGGCGGTGGCGTTGAGGGCGCGTACGTCATGCCACATATGCTTAGCCTTGTGCCTTTACCATCTTGCAGCGCGCCGAGCGCAGGATCTCGATGCACAGGTCTTCATAGCCGATGCCCACGGCGCGCGCCGCCATCGGCACCAGCGAGTGGCCCGTCATGCCCGGCGAGGTGTTCACCTCCAGCAGGAACGGGCGCATGTCGCTCTCGCGCACCAGCACGTCGACCCGGCCCCAGCCCTCGCAGCCGAGCGCGCGGTAGGCGTTCACGGCGTGGCGCTGGATCTCTTCGGTCAGCTCGGCCGGCAGCTGCGCCGGGCAGTGGTATTGCGTGTCGTCGGTGAAGTACTTGTTCTGGTAGTCGTAGTTGCCTTGCGGGGCGACGATCTCGACGATCGGCAGCGCGCGCGCGTGCTTGCCCGAGCCGAGCACGGCGACGGTGAACTCGCGGCCGGTGACGAATTCCTCGGCCAGCACGGTCTCGTCGAAGCCCGCGGCCAGGGCCACGGCGGCTTCGAACTCTTCCGCCTTTTCCACTTTCGTGATGCCGATGGTCGAGCCTTCGAGCGGCGGCTTGACGATCAGCGGCAGGCCGAGTTCGGCCACGACGGCGTCGAGGTCGTCGCCCGGCGCCACGGTCGCGTAGCGCGGGGTCGGGATGCCCTTCGACAGCCAGACGATCTTGGTCGTGATCTTGTCCATGCCGACGGCGGATGCCATGACGCCGCTGCCGGTGTAGGGAATGCCGAGCTGCTCGAGCGCGCCCTGCAGGCTGCCGTCTTCGCCGTAGCGGCCGTGCAGCGCGATGAAGACGCAGTCGAATTTTTCGGCGGCCAGTTCGGCGATGCTGCGCTCTGCCGGGTCGAAGGCGTGGGCGTCGATGCCGCGGCTCTGCAGCGCCTGCAGGACGCCGGTGCCCGACATGATCGAGACGTCGCGCTCGGCGGAACGTCCGCCGAACAGCACGCCGACCTTGCCGAAATTGGTAATGGTGTCGCTCACGATGCTACCTTTTGTTCAGTTGTCAGGATATGCGGAATGCCGCTGATCGAGCCCGCGCCCATGGTGAGGACGACGTCGCCGTCGCGCACTACCTGGCGGATCGCGTCGGGCATCTCGGCGATCGTTTCCACGAAAATCGGTTCGACCTTGCCGCCGGCACGCAGCGAGCGCGCCAGCGCGCGGCCGTCGGCGGCGACGATGGGCGCTTCGCCCGCTGCGTAAACTTCGGACAGCAGCAGCACGTCGGGCGTGGCCAGCACTTTCACGAAGTCCTCGAACAGGTCGCGCGTGCGGCTGTAGCGGTGCGGCTGGAAGGCCAGCACCAGGCGCCGGCCCGGATAGGCGGCGCGCGCGGCGGCCAGCGTCACCTCGGTCTCGACCGGGTGGTGGCCGAAGTCGTCGACCAGCGTGAAGCTGCCGCCGCCGTCGATCGCCACCTCGCCGTAGCGGGTGAAGCGGCGGCCGACGCCGCGGAACTCCAGCAGGCCCTGGGCGGTGGCGGCGTCGTCGATGCCGATCTCGCGCGCGATGGCAATGGCCGAGCAGGCGTTGAGCACGTTATGCATGCCGGGCTGGTTCAGCACGAATTTGGTATCCGGATAGCCTTCCTGGCGCACCGTGAAGTGCATGTGCACGCCGTCCGCGTAGGCGTCGAGGGCGCGCACTTGCGCATCCTCCGAAAAGCCGTAGGTCGTCACCGGCTTGGTCACCTGCGGCAGGATGGAGCGCACGTGGCGGTCGTCGATGCACAGCATCACGCGGCCGTAGAACGGCAGGCGGTGGGTGAAATTCACGAACGCGGCCTTCAGCTTGTCGAAGTCGTGCTCGTAGGTCTCCATGTGGTCGGCGTCGATGTTGGTGATCACCTCGATCATCGGCGACAGGTTCAGGAAGGAGGCATCCGACTCGTCGGCCTCGGCCACGATGTAGTCGCCGGTACCGAGTTTGGCATTGGCGCCGGCGCTGTTGAGCTTACCGCCGATCACAAAAGTCGGGTCCAGCCCGCCCTGGGCCAGCACAGATGCCACCAGGCTCGTGGTCGTGGTCTTGCCGTGTGTGCCTGCAATCGCGATGCCGCGCTTGAGGCGCATCAGTTCGCCCAGCATGATCGCGCGCGGCACGACGGGGATTTGCGCGGCGCGCGCGGCCATCACTTCCGGGTTCGCTTCGTTGACGGCGGTCGAGGTGACGACGGCGTCGGCGCCGAGGATGTTGTCGCTTGCATGGCCGAGGTAGACGCGCGCACCCAGGTCCTTCAGGCGGTTGCTGGCCGCATTGCTCGACAGGTCGGAGCCCGACACCTTGTAGCCGAGGTTGAGCAGCACCTCGGCGATGCCGCTCATGCCGCTGCCGCCGATGCCTACGAAATGGATGTGCTTGATCTTGTGTTTCATTGTTCGTTCTTTTTGTCCGCCAGTTGTTCGAGCACCTCGGCAATCGCCTCGTTTGCATCCCGCTTGCCTACCTGTTGCGCCGCCTCGGCCATCGCCAGGCAGCTCGCGCGCGTGGTCGATTGCAGCAGCTGGGCCACCTTCTGCGCCGACAGTTCGCCCTGCGGCAGGTGGATCGCCGCGCCCTGCCCGGCCATCCAGACCGCGTTGTCGCGCTGGTGGCTGGTGGTGCTGGCAACGAAGGGCACTAGCACGCTGGCCACGCCGGCGGCGGTCAGCTCGGACACAGTAATCGCGCCGGCGCGGCAGATTACCAAATCCGCGTCGGCATAGGCGGACGCCATGTCGTCGATGAAATCGACCACATTGGCGCTGACGCCGACGGCGGCATAGGCCGCGCGCAGGGCGTCGATATTCTTCTTGCCCGACTGGTGGGTCACGACCGGGCGCACATTCGCGTCGATCAATGCCAGGCCGGCCGGCACGCTGTCGTTGAGCACCTTGGCGCCCAGGCTGCCGCCGACGACGAGCACGCGCAGCGGGCCGCTGCGGCCCGCGAAGCGCTGGCTAGGGGCCGGAAGGTCGAGGATCGCCTGGCGCACCGGGTTGCCGGTGACGACCGCCTTGCCGGCGGCGCCGCCGAAGTCGGCCGGGAAGCCGAACAGCACGCGGGACGCCATCGGCGCCAGGGTCTTGTTCGACAGCAGCAGCGCGGCGTCGGCGTTCACCAGGGCCAGCGGAATGCCGCGCATGCGCGCCATCATCCCGCCCGGCACGGTGACGTAGCCGCCCATGCCCAGCACGACGTCGGGCTTGCGCTGACCAAGATAGCGCAGGCAGGCGGCGAATGAGGCGGCCATCTTGAACACGCCCTTGACGGTGTGCCCGATGCCCTTCCCGCGCAGGCCGGCGAAATCGATGGTGTCCATCTCGATGCCGTGCTTGGGCACGAACTCGCGTTCCATGCCGTGCGCGGTGCCCAGCCAGGTCACGTCCCAGCCGCGCGCGCGCATGGTCTGGGCGATGGCCACGCCGGGGAAGATGTGGCCGCCGGTGCCGGCCGCCATGATCATCATCTTCTTCTTCACATTCGTCACAGGCGTCCTCCCCGCATCAGGACCCGGTTCTCGTAGTCGATGCGCAGCAGGATCGCCAGGCCCACGCAGTTGATCAGGACGCCCGAGCCGCCATAGCTCATCAGCGGCAGGGTCAGGCCTTTCGTCGGCAGCAGGCCCAGGTTCACGCCCATGTTGATGAAGGTCTGCACGCCGATCCAGATGCCGATGCCCTTCGCGGCAAGGCCGGCGAAGAACTGGTCGAGGGCGATCGCCTGGCGACCGATGTCGAAGGCGCGCTTGACCAGCCAATAGAACATGGCCAGCGTGATCAGCACGCCGATCAGGCCCAGCTCCTCGCCGATCACGGCCATGATGAAGTCGGTGTGCGCTTCCGGCAGGTAGTGCAGCTTCTCGACGCTGTTACCCAGGCCCACGCCGGCGATCTCGCCGCGGCCGAAGGCGATCAGCGAATGCGTCAGCTGGTAGGCCTTGTCGAGCGAATTGCCTTCCTCCCACGGGTCGAGGTAGGCGAACATGCGCGCGCGGCGGAATGGCGACAGCGCGATGATGGACGAGAACACGAGGATCAGAATGGCGCCGATGCCGCCGAACCAGATCATGTTGAAGCCGCCCAGGAACAGGATGCCCATGGCGATGCAGACGATCACGCCGAAGGCGCCGAGGTCGGGCTCGAGCAGGAGCAGCATGCCGACCACGCCGACGGCAAAGGCCATCGGCATGAAGCCCTTGGTCAGCTTGTGCATGTACTGCTGCTTGCGCACCGTGAAGTCGGCGGCGTAGAGCACCACGACGATCTTCATGATTTCCGACGGCTGCACCTGGAACAGCTTGAAGGAGAGCCAGCGGCGCGCGCCGTTGACCACCACGCCGACGCCGGGAATCAGCACCAGCACGAGCAGGATCAGGGTGCCGACGAACATCAGCGGCGCCATTTTTTGCCAGAACGCGACCGGGAAGCGGAAAGCGACATACGCGGCCACGATGGCAGCCGTGACGAAGGCGGCCTGTTTGTACAGGAAGTACTCGTGGCGGCCGTTCAGGTTGGTGAACTTGGGCGAATCGGGCAGGCCGATCGAAGCCGAATACACCATCACCATCCCGAACAGCATCAGGATCAGCGTGATCCAGACCAGGGGCTGGTCGTAGTCCATCATCTTCGACGGACGCGAACGCTCGGCGACCGCATCGGCGGCGGAACCGGAAAACTTGAAGGGCAGCTGGAAGGCCATCAGATCTCCACTCCCTTGTCGAGGGCGATCTCGCGCACGGCATCGACGAACACCTGCGCGCGGTGCGCGTAGTTGGTGAACATGTCGAGGCTGGCGCAGGCCGGCGAGAGCAGCACGCAGTCGCCGCTGCGCGCCAGGCCGGCGGCGCGGCGCACCGCCTGCGGCAAATCATCCATGTCGAAGCACGGCACGCCGGACGGTTCGATGGCGGCGCGCACGGCCGGGGCATCCTTCCCGATCAGCAGCACGGCGCGCACATAATGCGACACCGGCTCGGCCAGGGGTGCGAAATCCTGGCCCTTGCCGTCGCCGCCGGCGATCAGCACGATCTGCTGGTTGTCCCCGACAAACGCTTTACCCAGGCCGAGCAAGGCGGCCACGGTGGCGCCGACGTTGGTGCCCTTGCTGTCGTCGTAGTAGTCGACATCGTCGATGGTGGCGACCAGCTCGACGCGGTGCGGCTCGCCCGCATACTCGCGCAGGCCGTGCAGCAGCGGCGCCAGCGGCAGGCCGGCGGCGCGGCACAGGGCCAGCGCGGCCAGCGCGTTCGAGGCATTGTGCAGGCCGCGGATTTTCAATGCATCGGCCGGCATCAGGCGGTTGACGACGATCTCCACCGGTTCGGCGACTTCGCCTTTCTTCAGCTTCTTTTCGATGGTCTCGCCCGGCACGGCGTTCGCCAGCCAGAGCACGCCGCGTTCGTTGACGAGGCCCATGGCGCCCGGCGCATCCGGTTCGCCGGTGCCGAACGTGATCGTCTGCGCGCCCGGGGCGGACATGCCCATCACGATCGCGTCGTCGCGGTTCAGCACGCGCACCGTGTCTGCGCCGAAGATGCGCGCCTTGTCCGCCGCGTAGGCCGCCATGTCGCCATGCCAGTCAAGGTGGTCCTGGGTGATGTTCAGGACGGTGGCGGCATCGGCGTTCAGGCTGAAGGTCGTGTGCAGCTGGAAGCTGGAGAGTTCGAGCACCCAGGCCTGCGGCAGCTTGTTCTCGGCCAGCGCTTCGCGCAGCACGTCGAGCGCGGCCGGGCTGATGTTGCCGGCCACGCGGGTGTCGAAACCGGCGCGGCGGCACAGCAGGCCGGTCAGGCTCGTCACCGTGGTCTTGCCGTTGGTGCCAGTAATCGCGATGAGCTTCGGCGCATAGCCCTGCTCCGCGCGCAAAGCGGCCAGGGCTTGCGCGAACAGCTCGATCTCGCCCCAGACGGGGATGTTCTTTTCCGCAGCGGCCGGGGTGATGGCGGCCAGTTCCTTGTTCGGCGCCAGGCCGGGGCTGACGGCGACGAAGTCGACGCCCTCTACCAGCGTGGCCGCGAACTCACCGGCGACGAACTCGGCATCCGGCACGGCAGCAAGCAGCGCCGGCAGGCGCTGCGGCTCCGCGCGCGTGTCGGCCACGCGCACGCGCGCGCCGCAACGGTGCAGCCATTGCGCCATCGCGAGCCCGGATTCTCCGAGCCCCAGTACCAGTGCGAGTTTGCCTTCGTAGTTCATTCCGCAGTTCTTCTTTTAACGCAGTTTCAGGGTGGAGAGACCGACGAGGACCAGGACCATCGTCACGATCCAGAAGCGGACCACGACCTTGGTCTCCTTCCAGCCCTTCTGTTCAAAATGGTGGTGCAGCGGCGCCATCAGGAAGACGCGGCGGCCGGTGCCGTAACGCTTCTTCGTGTACTTGAACCATGACACCTGGATGATCACGGACAGGGTCTCGGCGACGAACACGCCGCCCATGATGAACAGGACGATTTCCTGGCGCACGATGACGGCGATGGTGCCGAGGGCGCCGCCCAGGGCCAGCGCACCGACGTCGCCCATGAACATCTGGGCCGGGTGGGCGTTAAACCAGAGGAAGGCCAGGCCTGCGCCGGCCATCGCGCCGCAGAAGATCAGCAGTTCGCCGGCGCCGGCAATGTGCGGGATGAACAGGTATTTTGCGAACGTGGCGTTACCGGTCAGATAGGCGAACAGGCCCAGGGCGCCGCCCACCATCACGGTCGGCATGATCGCCAGGCCGTCGAGGCCATCGGTGAAGTTGACCGCGTTCGACGAACCCACGATGACGCAATAGGTCAGCGCGATGAAGCCCCACACGCCCAGCGGATAGCTGATGGTCTTGAAGAAGGGGACGATCAGGTCGGCTTTTGGGGGCAGGTCGAGCGAGAAGCCGGACTGCACCCAGGCCCAGAACAGCTGGCCCACTTCCCACGGGGTCGGGGCCGACACCGAGAACGCCAGGTAGAGCGAGGCGGCGATGCCGATCAGCGACATCCAGAAGTATTTTTCGCGCGAGCGCATGCCTTCCGGATCCTGGTAGACCACCTTGCGGTAATCGTCGACCCAGCCGACCGCGCCGAAGCCGAGGGTCACGACCAGCACCGGCCAGATCAGGCGGTTCGACAGGTCGCACCACAGCAGGGTGGAGAGCGCGATCGCGATCAGGATCAGCACGCCGCCCATGGTCGGGGTGCCGTGTTTTTTCAGGTGGGTCTGCGGACCCTGGGTGCGCACGGCCTGGCCGACCTTCATCTCGGTCAGCTTGCGGATCACGGCCGGACCCGTGAACAGGCCGAGCGCGATCGCGGTGATCGTGGCGCCCACCGCGCGGAAGGTAATGAAGTTAAAGAGGCGCATCGGACCGATATAGTCCTGCAGGAATTGTGCAAGCCAGAGAAGCATTTAGTGGGCGTCCTTGCCAGTGTTTGTGGAACCAATCAGGTGATTGACCACGCGCTCCATCTTCATGAAGCGCGAGCCTTTCACCAACACAGTTGCATCAGAATTGCCGCCCAGTTGCTCGTCCAGTGCTGCCAATAATGCGTCAAACTGCTCAAAATGTTGTGCGCCGTGCTGCGCCAGGTGGCGCGACAGCTCGCCCGTCGCCAGCACCGTCTCGATGCCGCGCGCCTGCGCATAGGCGCCGATTTCTTCAGTGAACTCGCGGCCCTGCGTGCCGACTTCGCCCATGTCGCCGATGACGAGGAAGCGCGGCGCCGGATAGGCGGCCAGCACGTCGATCGCGGCGCGCATCGAATCCGGGTTGGCGTTGTAGGTGTCGTCGATGACGACCGCGCCGTTGGCCGCCTGCTTGCGCTGCAGGCGCCCGCCGACCGGTGCGAAGCTTTCCAGCCCGCGCACGATCGTGTCCTGGTCCAGGCCGGCCGCCAGCGCGCAGGCGATGGCCGCCAGCGCGTTGCGCACATTGTGCTCGCCGGCTGCGGCCAGTTTCACCGCGAACGTGCCGCCGGGGGCCGTCACTTTCAAATTGTTACCGAATCCGTCGCTGGTATAAGTACAGCGCACGTCGCATGCGCCATCCAGGCCGAAGGTCAGGCTGCGGCAGCGCGAAGCCAGGCCCTGCCACAGCGCCGTATAGGTGTCGTCGCCGGGATAGACGGCCACGCCGTCGCCCGGCAGCGCAGCGAATACGGAACCGTTTTCCTGCGCCACCGCTTCCACGGTGTGCATGAATTCCTGGTGCTCGCGCTGGGCGTTGTTGACCAGGGCGACGGTCGGCTGGGCGATGGCGGCCAGGCGCGCGATCTCGCCCGGATGGTTCATCCCCAGTTCGACGACGGCCGCGCGGTGCGCCGCTTCCAGGCGCATCAGGGTCAGCGGCACGCCGATCTCGTTGTTCAGGTTGCCCTGCGTGGCCAGGCGGGTGTCCGCGCTGAAGGCGGCGGCCAGGATCGCGGCGATCATTTCCTTGACGGTGGTCTTGCCGTTGCTGCCGGTGACGCCGATCACGGGGATGTCGAACTGGCGGCGCCACCCGTTCGCGATGCGGCCCAGGGCGACCAGGGTGTCCGGCACCACCAGCGCCGGCAGCGTCCAGCCTTCCGGCAGGCGCTCGGCGACGACGGCGGCGGCGCCATTGTTTGCCACCTGTTCCAGGAAGTTGTGGGCGTCGAAGGTTTCGCCGCGCAATGCGACGAACAGCGCGCCGGCGTTGGCCGTACGGCTGTCGGTCGAGACACTGTCGAACACGGCGTCAGCGGTCACGCTGCTGCCTTCGACAGACGCTGTCAATTGTGCGAGCGAACCGCGCATCAATGGGTCCTCATCATGGTAAGCCGCGCGCTCAGGGCCAGCGCGGCGTGGTCGGCGTCGGAAAACGGCATCTTGCGGCCCTTGATTTCCTGGTAGGGCTCGTGGCCCTTCCCGGCCAGCAGGATCACGTCGGGCTTGCCGGCGTTCTTGACGGCGGCGAGGATCGCGGTGGCGCGGTCTTCGATGGCCTGCAGGCGCGAGCGCGGATGCGCCGCATCCATGCCGGCCACGACCTGCTCGATGATCGCGCCCGGCTCTTCGCTGCGCGGGTTGTCGCTGGTGACGATCACCTGGTCGGCCATCTGGGCGATCGCGCCCATCTGCGGCCGCTTGCCCGGATCGCGGTCGCCGCCGCAGCCGAACACGCACCACAGCTGGCCATGGCGCTCGTCGGCCACCTGGCGCAGCGCGCCCAGGGTCTTTTCCAGCGCGTCCGGCGTGTGGGCGTAGTCGATGACGACCAGCGGCGCGTCCTGGCCGCCGAGCTGCTGCATGCGGCCCGGGGCCGGCACCAGCGCTTCGATCGCCTCGACCGCGTTCTTGAGGGGCACGTCCTTGGCCAGCAGCGCGCCCAGCACGGCCAGCGAGTTGCTGATGTTGAAGTGGCCGACCAGCTGGGTTTTCACCATTGCGTTGCCGACGCTCGATTCGAGCTGGAACTCGGTGCCCGCCGGACGGCTGCGTTTATGGGTCGCGCGCAGGATGGTGACGCCGTCGATCTCCGGCTGGGCCGACGTGTCGTGCAGGGTGTAGCCCGTGATCGCCAGCGCCGGCCGGTTGACCCGCAGTTGCGCGACCAGGCGCTGCCCGGCCGGATCGTCGAGGTTGACGACCGCGTGCTGCAGCTCGGGCCAGGCGAACAGCTTGGCCTTGGCCGCTTCGTAGCTGGCCATGTCGCCGTGGTAGTCGAGGTGGTCGCGCGTGAGGTTCGTAAAGATCGCGACGTCGAAATGCATGCCGGCGGTCCTGCCCTGCTCCAGCCCGATCGACGAGACTTCGATGGCGAGCGTACGGGCGCCCGCTTCGCGCACGGCCGACAGGCGGCTGGCCAGCAGCACGGCGTCGGGCGTGGTGTAGCCGGTCTCGATGAACTCGGCGTCGACTTTGCCCTTGAACATGCCGACGCCGAGGGTGCCGATGACGGCAGCGGTCTCGCCCAGCTTGGCGAAGGCCTGGCCGAGCCAGAAGGCGCAGGAGGTCTTGCCGTTGGTGCCGGTGACGCCGATGGTGAACATGTCGGCGTCGGGCTGGCCCAGGCAGGCGTGGGCGATGATGCCCGCTTGCGGCTTCAGGGCGGGCACGGCCAGGTGCGGCACGGCGATGCTGTCGTCCCAGGCGAAACCGGTGTCGTCATAGACCACGGCGGCGGCGCCCGCGGCCACGGCGGCGCCGATGTAGCGGCGGCCGTCCTGGGCGTCGCCCGGATAGGCGAAAAAGACGTCGCCAGGCGTTACCTGGCGCGAGTCGGAAACAAGTTTGCCGCCTGGTGCGGCGGCAACGACCCAGCGAGCGATATCGTGCAGGCTATGCGCCATCACATGCCCTCCTCGAGTGGTTCTTCCGGAATGATGATGTCGGTGACCGACGAATCCGGCGGGATGTTCGCGGCGCGCAGCGCGTTGGCAGCCAGGTCCGCGGCGGTTGGCGCCGCAACATTTCCGCCTTGTCTCAGCGCACCCCTTGGGTTGTCGACCATGACGGCAATGACGAAGCGCGGCTTGGACATCGGCGCGATGCCGACGAAGTAGCCGATGTTGTCGGTGCGCGAGTAACGGCCGTTGACGAGCTTCTCGGCAGTGCCGGTCTTGCCGCCCACGCGGTAGCCCGCCACCTGGGCCCTGGATGCCGTTCCTTCCGGACCAACCACCGACTCGAGCATCGTGCGCACCTGGGCGGCGGTCTTCGGCGAGATCACCTGCTGGCCGACAGGCTCTTCGGTCACCTTCACGAACGACAGCGGAATGATGTCGCCGTTACGCGCGAAGATCATGTAGGAACGGGCCATCTGCAGCAGCGACACCGACAGGCCGTGGCCGAAAGCCATGTTCGCGTATTCGATCGGCTTCCACGATTTCCACGGACGCACGCGCCCGGCGGTCGGGCCGGGGAAGCCGAAGCGCGGCGCCTGCCCGTAGCCGACCTTGGTGTACAGCTCCCACATTTGCTGCGGCGGGATCATTTGCGCGATCTTGACCACGCCGATGTTCGACGACTTCTGGATGACGCCGCTGGTGGTCAGCATTGGTTTCGGGTGAAGGTCGCGGATCGGGCGGCCGCCGACGACGATGCGGCCGGAGCCGGTGTCGAAGACGGTGTTCGGGGTGATCTTTCCGGTTTCCAGGCCGAGCGCCACCGTCAGCGGCTTGATCGTCGAGCCGGGCTCGAAGGTATCGGTGATCACGCGATTGCGCAACTGGGCGCCGGTCAGCTTCCTGCGGTCGTTCGGGTTGTATGTCGGGTAGTTGGCCATGGCCAGCACCTCGCCGGTATGCACGTCGAGCACGACGGCGCCGCCGGCGTCGGCGTTGAATTTCTCGACCGCGTTCTTCACGCTGGTGAAGGCGATGTACTGCAGCTTGCTGTCGACGGAGAGGGTCAGGTCCTTGCCGTTGTGCGGCTCGCGCAGGATGCCGAGGTCCTCGACCACGCGGCCCAGGCGGTCCTTGATGACGCGGCGGCTGCCGGGCGTTCCGACCAGGCTCTTTTGCTGGGCCAGCTCCATGCCTTCCTGGCCCACGTCCTCGACGTTGGTGAAGCCGACCATGTGGGTCATGACTTCGCCCTGCGGGTAGAAGCGCTTGTATTCCTTGCGCGTGTCGATCCCGTTGATCTTGAGCTTCTCGATCTTCGCGATGACGTCCATCTCCACCTGGCGTTTCAGGTAGACGAAGGTGCGGTCCGAGTCGAGCTTCTTGCGCAGTTCCTGTTCCGGCATCTCCAACAGGCGCGCCAGTTCCGTGATCTTTTCCGGCGGCGAGGCCAGCACGTCTTCCGGCAGCGCCCAGACGGCCTTCACCGGCAGCGAGGAGGCGAGCACCTGGCCGTTGCGGTCCATGATCTTGCCGCGCGTGGCCGGCATTTCCAGCGTGCGCTCGTAGCGGCTCTTGCCCTTCTTTTGCAGGAACTCGTCATTGATGACCTGGCGGTACACGGCGGCGCCGGCCAGCGTGGCGAAACCGGCGAAGAGCAGGAACAGCATCACGCGCGAACGCCAGTCGGGCAGGCGCACGGCCAGCACCGGGCTCTTCGAGAAAGCCATGCCTTTCGAGGCGGCGACGCGGCCGCCGCTGAAGGGTTTGTCGCGCTTCATGGCGCGCCCTCGGTCAGGTACTGGGTGCGGGCGGGCGTCAATGGCGTCATGTTCAATTCGGTGCGCGCGATCTGCTCGATGCGCTCGTTCTTGCCGAGGGTGGACTGGTCGAGCTGGAGCTGGGCCCAGTCGATGTCGAGCTGGCGCGACTGCCCCTGCAGGCGTTCGAGCTCGGTGGTCAAGTGGCGCACCTGGTAGCGCGCGTTCACCAGGGTCAGGCCGCAGGCGATCAGGCCGGCCGAGAGCAGGATGGCAAGCTTGTTACTGCTCATCGAATGGCGTCCTCTAAGCGCTCGGCCACGCGCAGTACCGCCGAGCGGGCGCGCGGGTTGCTTGTTACTTCTGCGTCGGACGGCTTGATCTTGGCGATCAGCTTCATCTGCGGCTGCGGCAGGTCGACGGCGCGGATCGGCAGGCGGCGGTCCGGCTGCGGCACCTTGGCCTTACTGGCCAGGAATTGCTTGACCATGCGGTCTTCGAGCGAGTGGAAACTGATAATCGACATGCGCGCGCCGGGACGGAGCATCGCGTAGGCGGCATTCAGCCCAGCCTCGAGGTCCTCAAGCTCTTTATTGATGAAAATCCGGACAGCCTGAAAGGTGCGGGTGGCCGGATCCTTGCCCTTTTCCCGAGTCTTGACCGCGTCTGCCACGATTGCGGCAAGCTGTCGTGTGCTTGAAATTGGCTCGACTGCCCGGCGAGCAACAATCGCCTTTGCAATCTGAAAAGCAAACCGTTCTTCCCCATAATCGCGTATTACCTTTTCCAGTTGTTGTTCGGTCGCCGTGGCAATCCATTCGGCGGCCGAGATTCCTCGGGTCGTGTCCATCCGCATGTCGAGCGGGCCGTCGTTGCGGAAGCTGAAGCCGCGCGCGGCATCGTCCACCTGCGGCGACGAAATGCCCAGGTCGAGCAGGATGCCGTCGACATGCGCAATGCCCTCGCCGGCCAGGGCGGAACCCATGCTGGCGAAACTATCGTGGACAATCGAAAAACGTGGGTCGGCGATCTGCCGGGCCGTGGCGATGGCCTGCAGGTCCTTGTCGAAGGCGATCAGGCGGCCCTTTGCTCCCAGGCGCGACAGGATCAGGCGGCTATGGCCGCCGCGGCCGAAGGTGCCGTCTATATAGATGCCGTCGGCGCGTGGGCCGGCCAGGTCGAGCGCATCGACCGCTTCGTCAAGCAGCACCGTGCGATGCAGCAGCTCGGGCACCGTGTTGGCAATCGTCATCGGTGCCTCAGAAAGAGAAATTGGAGAGTACATCGGGCATGCCGCCGGCCACGGCCGTGGCTTCGTCGGCGGCCAGCTTGGCGGCGTCCCAGATTTCGAAGTGGGTGCCCATGCCGAGCATCATCACTTCTTTTTCCAGGCCGACGGCGGAACGCAATTCGGGCGAGATCAGGACGCGGCCGGCGCTGTCCATCTCGACATCGCAGGCGTTACCAAGGAAAATGCGCTGCCACGCGCGTGCCGACATCGGCCAGGCGGCGATCTGGTCGCGGTGGGTTTCCCATACCGGGCGCGGGAAGAACAGGAGGCAGCCGTGCGGGTGGCGGGTCAGCGTGAGGCGGCCTTCGCATTGAAGCGCGAGGGCGTCACGATGCTTTGCCGGTATTGACATCCGGCCTTTCGCATCGAGATTGATCGCTGACGCGCCTTGAAACACGTAGGTACCTAGCTTTGGAGAGTTATCAGTTTAGTTATTTTGCGCGCCGGGAGACCTGAACTTCTCCCACAAAACTGCACTTTTTCACACTGTTTCCCACTTTAGAGGAAGCGTTGTTACTGGTCAAGCGAATTCCGGTAGGAAAAACCCGAATTTTGCTAATGAAATGAAGGACTTAGCAAGATTCTTTCAAGCAGCATCGCGATAAAATATCTCGGAAAATTAAGCACTTAGCTTAAACACTGAAAGTGCTACCTCATCTGGGTAGTGCAAGCTAAGGTTTGCTTTTTGGAAAAATATTTGTCATTACAGCGGCGTTCGGCCACCACATCGTCGGCTCGACACTACACAGCATGAGCGCGCCTAAAAGTTATCTTTAGAGCAAGTTTTGCACCTGGCGAAGGAGCGCCTGCAAGGAGAGGCCGGACAACTCAGCCATTGAGCGTTTGTCAAGCGCTCTTCATTGCGAATTCATGCGCGCCGGGTTAGGATTTCCCTGCAAGCGTTTCCCCGCAAGGAGAGCTACCGTGAGCATCACCATCGCCCGCACCCGCCCCGTCTACGACCTGCTCGACGTGCAGGAGGCGCTCGAGCGCAGCCGGGGCCGTTCGCCCGAACTCGAGGCGTTTTATGAACGCATGCTGGGCGCCGGGCCGGAACGTTTCGTCACCACGCCCTCCTCCCTCGACGCGCTCGACCCCTTGTTCGAGGAATGCCCGAATTTCGACGACGTGCTCGACGACCTGGCGCGCTACCTGCGCCTGGCCCACGCCGGCAACAAGGGTTTCAACGTGATGCCGATCCTGCTGCTCGGCGGGCCCGGAGTCGGCAAGACCCATTTCGCCAAGCGCCTGGCGCGGGCGATGGGCACCGAGTGTGAGCTCATCAGCATGAACGCGCTGTCGGCCGGCTTCGTCATCACCGGCAGCTCGGCCAGCTGGCGCGGCGCGAAATGCGGCAAGGTCGCCGAGCGCCTCGTGCGCGGGCAGTACGCCAACCCGGTGGTGGTGCTCGACGAAGTGGAAAAGGCGACCGGCTCCTCGCAGTCCGATCCGCTGGCCGCGCTCTACCAGCTGCTCGAACCGGAAACCTCGCGAGCCTTCCGCGACGAATTCATCGACGTCGAGATCGACGCCAGCCAGATCTTCTGGGTGCTGACCGCCAACTCGGTCGACGGCATCCCGGCGCCCCTGCTCAACCGGATGGCAGTCTACGAGGTGCCGGCGCCCACGCCCGAACAGGCGGCCGGCATTGCCCAGCGCATGTATGCCGCGCTGCTGGAGGAACTGAACCTGGCCGGCTTCGACGCCCGCCTGGCCGATGCGGTGCTCGACCGGCTGGCGGGCGTGTCGCCGCGCGATCTGCGCAAAACCCTGCTCGACAGCCTGGGTTATGCGGTGGCCGACGGCCGCGCGCACGTGGTGCTCGACGACCTGCGCTTCAAGCAGCCGGCGGGACGGGGACGGATCGGCTTTTAGGAAGGGTCTTGAAGCGCTACGCCGGATGCCGCCCGGCGCTAGAATGGGGTACTTTGTCAACACGAGAGCCCCATGACCGACTTCGCCTTCACGCCTCCCGATACGCCCTCGCTCGCCGTCTACGGCAGCAACCTGCGCTTCCCGATCCGCCGCGTCTTCTGCGTCGGCCGCAACTACGCGACCCACGCGCGCGAAATGGGCAGCGATCCGAACCGCGAGCCGCCCTTCTTCTTCACCAAGCCGGCCGACGCCGTGGTGCCGGCCGAGGGCGCGCTTCCCTACCCACCGGCGACGCAAGACCTGCACCATGAGATCGAGCTGGTGGTGGCCCTGCGTTCGGGCGGCGCCGACATCCCGGCCGACGAGGCGCTCGCGAAAGTCTGGGGCTATGGCGTGGGCATCGACCTGACCCGGCGCGACCTGCAGGCGGCTGCCAAGGAGACCGGGCGGCCCTGGGACATGGCCAAGGGCTTCGACGCCTCCGCGCCCTGCACCCCGCTGCGCCCGGTGAGCAGCTTCGGCCACCCTTCCGAAGACGCCTGCATCCGCATGACGGTCAATGGCGAGACCCGCCAGGATGGCGCGTTGAACGAGATGATCTGGCCGATCGCCGACATCATCAGCCACCTGTCGCGCCTGGTGACGCTGGCGCCGGGGGATTTGATCTTCACCGGCACGCCGGGCGGGGTCGGCGCCCTGCTGCCGGGCGACCGGGTGCATGGCGAAGTGGCGGGGGTCGACGAGTTCGACCTGGAGATCGTCGAGAGATAAAAGAAAGGGGCAGCTTGCGCTGCCCCTCCCGGCCACGATGGACGTCCGGCTTATTTCACGTTGATCGCCACCAGCGCTTCCGCCGCGTGGATGTAGAGGATGCCGCTGCGCGTGATGACCAGGCGGCCGGAGAGCGGGTAGCTCCACACCGCCTTGCCGGTGCGCAGGTCAATGGCATACGTGTTTTTCTCGGTGCTGACGAATACCAGGTTGTTGGTCACGACCGGCTCGGCGTTCCAGGTGGTTTCGCCGGCGATCGGCGGCGTCCACGACCAGCGCAGCGTGGCATCGCTTTCGGCGCGCGCCTCGAGGCGGTAAGGCAGCTTGTTCGGCGCGTAAATGACGCCGTTGGCGTAGGCAGGCGTCACCGAATAGGCGCCGGGTACCCGCCAGTCGATATATCCCTTGTCCACATTAAACTTGAGCAGCGCATTGACGTTGGTGGAATGGGAATACACCCAGGCCGCGCTGCCGTAATCGGCGGCAATCACCGTCCCCGGCGACGTGAGCACCGGCGAACCGTTCGTGTCGTAGCCGGCGAAATTGCTCTGCGTCGTGTCCTGGATCCGACTGCGCTGGGTACCGGTCTTGCGGTCGAAGACGGTGAGCGTGCTGTTGACAAACACATAGACCGAGTTGGCGTCGACCGCGGGCGACCACTTGTCATACTGGGAGACAGCGCCGGTAAACATGAGTTCGCCCGTCGACTTGAAGGCATACAGGCCGCCATAGGAGCCGGAATTCGTGTAGATCGCGTTGTCGTACACGACCGGCGCCAGGTATTCCTCCCACTGCGAGCTCATCGGCGACTTGAAGATGACGGTGCCGGTGGCGGCATCGAGGGCGAACAGGAAGGTCGACTGCTGCTGGCCGGCCGCCATGTAGACGACGCCGTTTGCCACCGCTGCCGGATTAAGCGATGGATACGCCAGGGTGCTGACGTCATAGCTCCAGACGACGCTGCCGTCGAGTTCCCTGCGGGCCTCGAGTTTCTTGTCCTTGGCCACATAGAACAGGCCATTGGCCGCAGCCAGCGTCGTCGGCAATGGCGTGTTGTGGAAGGCCGTCGAATAGACGGGGCCGCTCTTCCAGCGCAGCGAGAACTTGTCCGGGTTGAGCGTGACGGGCACATGGCCGGTGTGCGAGGCATTGCCCTGGAAGGTGCCCCAGTCGGGCATGTCGGGCCACGGCGCCAACGGCGTGATCTTGTCGCCCGGCCAGGCGTTGCCCGAGGCCGCAACCGTGATCGCGTACGGCACCTTGATCGAAGGCACCACCTGCGGGGTGGCGCAGGCCTGGTCGCTGCACAGCTTGACCGTCCACTCGCCGGCGTAGTTGCCTGCAACCGCGTTCGGCACGGTGCTCATCGCCAGCGTGTAGCTGCCGTCGCCGTTCGGCGTGACCGCGACTGCATCCGCAGGGACGAGCTGGGTGCCGTTCGCGGTGGCGGCGCTGGCGTACAAGGTACCGGCCGGGGTGAAGTCCGGCTTGATGACCACGTCCATTGAGATGCCGGTATCGACCGCGATGTGGCGGGTGACCGTTCCCGACAGCAGGCTGACCGCCGGCGGTGGTGGCGGCGGGGGCGCGACCGGCGGCGTGGGCGGTGTTACCGGCGGCTGGTTTGCGATCGGAGGGGCAGGCGCGGGTCCGTCACCGCCACCGCCTCCACACCCCACCAACAACACACCGGTTGCCGCCCACACCAATCCCTTTTTCATTTTTCTCTCTCAGTCAATGTTATGTCGTCGCATACGACGCAGTCATCGGACATGCGTTGTATAAGCGGGGCAGAACATATCATGAGAAATTGATAAATTGAAATAAAACTGAGTTAATCAGTTGTTTTTTGGAATTAGCAATAATTGGTGAGAATATGAACAAAGAGATTTAATGAAAATTCTCATTTGATCAGGGTAATTCCCGGCGCAATATCGTCTGCATGGTTCAGAGCGCCTAACAAAATCTTCAGAGCAAGGGATGCGACCACCCGACGCGGCGACGGAGACAGTACGACTGTACGGCAAGGAGCTGCAACGCAGCTATGGAGGTTTTGTTTGGCGCTCTCAACCGGCAGCCGCGCGCAGGGCCGCCAGGAAGCGCTCCGGCTCCTCGACGCTGAACACCAGGTCGGCGCCGTTGCGCGCCGGCAGGTACACCACCCGGCTGCGGTCGGTCAGCAGCGCGAACACCACCGATTTATCCGGGCCGGAAAAGCGGCCCGCCGCATAGCCCGGCAGCCCGATGCCGTTGCGGCGCAAGCCGAGCCGGGCCTGGGGGATCGCGTTGTAGGCGCCGGCCTGCGCCCGGCCCAGGTCGAAGTCGGCCAGCGGCCGGTCCTGTTCGTAGAAGTGCGCCGCGCGCAGGACGATCCTGCCCCCTTCGACCCGCAGGTCGTTGTCGGAAATGGTGTACCCGAGCGCCGCCATGACCGGCACGATCAGGATCGCGGTCAGCCCGACATTCTTCAGGGTGCGCGCCGGTCCGTCGCGGCGCAGCACGAGCAGGGGCGCGGCGCAGGCCAGCAGCGCGATGGCGGCCACGCTCCAGTACACCGTGCCGGCGACGGCCGGGATCGTGAACGCCATGCTCAATGTTCCACCCAGCCCTTGGCATGCTCGACCGCCCGCGCCCAGCGCCCGCGCAGCTCGTCGCGCCGCGCGGCATGCATCGCCGGCTCGAAACGGTGCTGGGCGCGCCACAGGGTGCCGATCTCTTCGCGCGAGGCCCAGAAGCCCTGCGCCAGCCCGGCGAGATAGGCCGCGCCGAGCGCCGTCGTTTCGGTGACGAGCGGGCGCACCACCGGCACCCCGAGCAGGTCGGCCTGGAACTGCATCAGCAGGTCGTTGCGCGCAGCGCCGCCATCGGCGCGCACCTCGCGCACCGGGCAGGCGGCGTCCTTCTGCATCGCCGCCAGCAGCTCGGCGCTCTGGTAGGCGATCGCCTCGACCGCCGCGCGCGCGATGTGGGCGGCAGTGGTCCCGCGGGTCATGCCAACGATGGTGCCGCGCGCATACGGGTCCCAGTGCGGCGCGCCGAGGCCGACAAAGGCCGGCACCAGCATCACCCCGCCGCTGTCCGGCACCGAGGTGGCCAGCGCCTCGACCTCGCTGGATTCCCTGATGATGCCGAGCCCGTCGCGCAGCCACTGCACGGTGGCGCCGCCCATGAACACGCTCCCTTCCAGCATATAGTCGGTGCGGCCGTCGACCTTCCAGCCGACGGTGGCCAGCAGCCGGTTGCGCGAGACCGGCGGCACGTAGCCGGCGTGCATCAGCATGAAGCAGCCGGTGCCATAGGTATTCTTGACCATGCCCTTGTCGTAGCAGGCCTGGCCGAAGGTGGCGGCCTGCTGGTCGCCGGCGATGCCGGACAGGGGAATCGGCCCGCCGAACCATTCCTCGCGCACGAGGCCGACCTGCTGCGAGCTGCGCACGACTTCCGGCAGCATCGCTTCGGGCACGCCGAACAGGTCGAGCAGGGCCGGGTCCCAGCGCATCGAGTGGATGTTGTAGAGCATGGTGCGCGAGGCGTTGCTGACGTCGGTGACGTGGCGCCCGCACAGTTGATAGGCGAGCCAGCTGTCGATGGTGCCGAAGCACAGTTCGCCGCGCTCCGCCCGTTCGCGCACGCCGGGCACGTTCTCGAGCAGCCATTGCAGCTTGGTGGCGGAAAAATAGGCGTCGAGTTCGAGACCGGTGCTGCGCCCGATGGCGCGCGCATGCCCCGCTTCGCGCAGGCGGTCGCAGGCGCCGGCGGTGCGGCGGTCCTGCCAGACGATGGCGCGCGCGACCGGCTCGCCCGTCGCCCGGTCCCAGACGACGGTGGTTTCGCGCTGGTTGGCGATGCCGACGGCGGCCACCTGCCCCGCCGTCACCCCGGACTCGCTCAGCACCCGGCGCGCGCAGGCAAGCTGGCTGTTCCAGATGTCGAGGGCGTCGTGCTCGACCCATCCGGGCTGCGGGAAGTGCTGGGGATATTCCTGCTGTGCGCAGGCGAAGACCTGGCCCTGGCGGTCGAACAGGATGGCGCGGGAACTGGTCGTTCCCTGGTCGAGTGCGAGGATGTATTGAGGCATCGATGTCTCCGGAGCGGCCAGCGTGCGGTCTACGCCGGAGATTGTAGCCTAGTCATCTGGCCAAGCCCACGCTGTTTCCAACTTTGCAATACGAGGCTAGAATTGCTGCTTTGAACCACCATCAGGAACGCCGATGCGATCGATCTTGTTGGGCGCATGCAGTGCCCTTGTAGCGGGGCTGGCCTGCGCCCAGACCGTGCCCTCGCATGAACAGCTGGCGCAAAGCCAGTCGCTGATGTGGCTGAACGTCAAGGGTGGGCAGTTCCAGTCGCTCGTGGTCGACTCCTTCGACTCGCCGGTCGAGATAAAGATGGAATTGACGCTGGAACGGGCGAATCCCCATCCGAAATGGGTGCCGGGAAGCAGTGTTTGCGTGGTAGACAAGTCATCGGACCATCAAGCCTGCGTGCGCATCGCCGCATACAATGCCGAAGCCGATGGGGTATATGCCTACAAGACCTTCCACAAGACCACGGACGGCCGCACGACGATGTTGACCCACGAACCCATCGCGGGGCAGTTCAAGATGGGGAGCAAGATTCGCGTCGCCGTGCGCTCGGGCGCCGACAGCGTCGAATTCAAGGTCGAGGACGGCGCCTGGCTGATGCAGGCGCTTCCGTTCACGCCGCACGCGCTGCGCCTGCTCTGTTCGTCGGCGCTGTGCAAGCTGCGGCTCAACGAGAACACCGCAGCGCCACCTGGCGCCTGATGGCGGCAGGATGAATATAGTGTAAAGCAGGCCGATAGGCCGGATTCTGTGTAGTGGTCTCCCTTGCGGGACGCCCCTATGACAGCCATTCCTCTAGGCGCCGAATTACTCCGGCGCTCAAGCTTCCTACCCGCACGCTCCGCGAGCAACATCAACGCGTGCCTATTTGGAATTGCTCCGAGTGGAGGTTACCGCGTTTCACCGTAACTAAATACGCTCGTCTCTGTGGCCCTATTCCTCGCCTTATACCCCTGGCTTGCGCCAGGAGGCTTTCAGCGGACGGCCGTTAACCGTCACCCCGCTCTGTGGAGTCCGGACCTTCCTCCCGCCGGCATCTTGACGATGCCAGCCAGCGGCTGTCTGGCCTGCTTCACGGGCGACATTGTAACCGATGCCGGGCCGCGGCTTCAGGCCGATGTTGCGGGGCGCTGCTTCGGACGGTGCTGGAGGCCGATGCGGTCGATGTCCTGAAGTCCCATCAGCGGCGCATACATCAGGTCGTCCGGGTCGGTCGAACGCTGCCAGCCGAGCTGGAGTTCCCCGATGGCGCGCTTGACCAGCTTGTGCAGGCGCAGCGCGCTGCGCTGGCTCATGTGGGGCGCGCCGCTGTCGTATTCCAGCAACCTGGCCAGCGACACCACCGAGCAGCGCAGCTCGGGCGCGTGCATCGAGAACTGGTAGCGGAAGTTGCCGGAGCGCGCGTTCATGTCGCGCATCGTCAGGAACACCCGGTGGCTGCCCGGCTCGGCCCAGGCCGCCGAGGCCGGGGCGGCGAGTTCCAGCAGCGATTCGGCGATCGCCTGGTTGGTGCCGGGCAGAAGCGGGATGTCGAGCGGCGGCAGGCGCAGGCTGCCCTTGACGCGCAGCTTCAGGTCGGCCTGCAGGATCTTCGCCAGCGTCGCCGCCATCTCCTCCGGGAAATCGTCGAGCGGAACCATGTAGGCGGCCACCGCATCCAGCGGATGGGTTTCCTCGGCACTCTGGGACAGCGCCGGCAAGGCGCACATGCTCGTCAATGCTCCCATTAGCAACTCGCGTCGTGAAACCGGCATCGCTCGCTCCATCGTGTGGTTGATTTGGCAAGTCTAGCCTTGAAGTGATTGCACGTCGACAAGTTTTTGAGACCGCGCAAGCGCTGCGCCCCTGCTTGTCGTTTCTGAAATTTCGTGTCGCCATTTCAAAAGCCTCAGCAGGACGGCTCACATAGAATGCCCTGATGCCTGGCGCGGCCCGGCTGCAATCAATGAGGATGACCGAAACATGACGCACCCTTCCCGTACCGGCGGCCAGATCCTGGTCGATGCACTGCACGTCCACGGCGTCGACACCGCCTTCGGCGTGCCCGGCGAAAGCTATCTCGACGTGCTCGATGCTCTGCACGATTCCAGCATCCGCTTCGTCATCAACCGCCAGGAAGGCGGCGCGGCATTCATGGCCGAGGCCTACGGCAAGCTCACCGGCAAGCCGGGCATCTGCTTCGTCACCCGCGGCCCCGGCGCCACCAACGCCTCGATCGGCGTGCACACCGCCTACCAGGATTCCACTCCGATGATCCTGTTCATCGGCCAGGTCGGCAACGACTTCATCGACCGCGAAGCCTTCCAGGAAATCGACTACCGCCGCATGTACGGCGAGATGGCCAAGTGGGTGGCGCAGATCGACCGCGCCGACCGCATCCCCGAATACATGGCGCGCGCGTTCCAGATCGCGACCAGCGGCCGTCCGGGCCCGGTCGTGCTGGCCCTGCCCGAGGACATGCTGATCGACACCGCGCAGGTCGCCGACACGCGCCGCTACACGCCGGTGCAGGCCGCGCCGGCAGCAAGCCAGATCGACACGCTGCGCGCGCTGCTGGCCGAGTCCCGCCGCCCGGTCGTCCTGCTCGGCGGCGGCTCCTGGAACGCGCAGGCCTGCGCCGACCTGCAGAGCTTCGCCGAAGCGAACGCGCTGCCGGTGGCCTGCACCTTCCGCTTCCAGGACCTGCTCGACAACGGCCACCCGAACTACATCGGCGACGTCGGCATCGGCATCAATCCGAAGCTGGCCGCGCGCGTGAAGAACGCCGACCTGATCATCGCCATCGGCCCGCGCCTGGGAGAGATGACGACCGGCGGCTACACCCTGCTCGCCTCCCCGGTGCCGAGCCAGCGCCTGATCCACATCCACGCCGATCCCGAGGAACTGGGCAGCGTCTACCAGGCCGACCTGATGATCGCCGGCGGCGCGCCGCAGGTGACCGCGATGCTGGCCGCGATGGCGCCGGTCGACTCCAGCGCCTGGCACGACAGCCTGCTTGACGCGAAAGCCGAACTGGCCGCCTGGCAGGAGCAGCCGCCCATCTTCAAGGACGGCCAGGCACCATTGGACCTGTGGCAGGTGGTGCAGGACCTGCAGGCCGCCCTGCCGCGCGACACCATCATCACCAACGGCGCCGGCAACTACGCCTCCTGGGCGCACCGCTTCTGGCGCTACGGCGGCATGCGCACCCAGCTCGCGCCGACCAACGGCGCCATGGGCTATGCGGTGCCGTCCGGCGTGGCCGCAAAAATCGTCGATCCAGGCCGCACCGTGGTCACCTTCGCCGGCGACGGCGAATTCATGATGACCGGGCAGGAGCTGGCGACCGCCGTGCAGTACGGCGCCGGCGTCCTCATCATCGTCTTCAACAACAGCATGTTCGGCACCATCCGCATGCACCAGGAGAAGACCTATCCGGGCCGCGTCTCCGGCACGACCCTGCACAACCCCGACTTCGCGGCCCTGGCGCGCGCCTATGGCGGGCATGGCGAGATCGTCGAGAAGACGGCCGACTTCGCGCCGGCCCTGGAACGGGCGCTGGCGCATGCCAACGGCAAGAACCTGCCGGCCCTGATCGAGCTGCGTTATGACGGCAACCTGATCACGCCGAACATGACGCTGGAGACGATGCGGGCGCAGGCCGAGGCGGCGAAGGCCGGCTGACACCGCGCGGTTTCATGCGAGAGGCCCCTGCATGCCAGGGGCCTCGTCGTTTTTGGGCGGGCCGAACAGGGCGGAATACAGGTCTGGAATGGTGTGGACCACGGCGAACTTCGACATCGGAACGACGCGCAGCCCGAGCCGCTGTTTCTTGACACCCTGCGCATCGCCTTTTGTGTGCGTCGCCACCTTGAAGCCGTCCAAGGGCGGCAGGGCCGCGCCGGGCGCGGAACCAAAAAACAGGAAAGGCCCGATTGCCATCGACTTCGGATCGAAGCGCATCCACAGCACGCAGCCGGACGGTTTTTGGGCCAGGCCGAGGTGCACGTTCTGCCGCATTGTCTTGGCGATCGCGGACGAAGTCTTCAGCTGGACATGGCGAGTAATGCCGTTCGCTTCCAGCACAATATCGTGGCCCGAACGGTCGATGGCCGGTTGCGATACCTCGAGCGAGGCACCGTGATGCAGCCACGAGTATTTCAATAGTTCGCCAATGAGCAAGTGCTCCAATAGTTTTTCACGGTAGACGGACTGGTGGGAATCGACAGACATGCGGTATTCACGGAAATAGGTGGCTCCCCCATTATCGTTTCTTTGTTACCGTCATGGAATACGCGTCAAGCTCATTACATGAATCATGTGGAGGTGTGAGGAAGTGCGCATTTTCAGGCAAAAATTATCGATAGACTCGTTGCCGTCGGCGAAACATGCGGGTTGCCAATCTTGCTCGATATTCACCGACGCTCCATCCGGCCAAGGGCGGCCGAGCCGCCCAGGAAACAGGCGAACGTAGCGCGCGGGCCTGAATCCGGCGCTTGCGCCACGGCCTGCCGGCTTCCCTGCCACCGGTACGCCAGAACCCCGTGGAACCAGCTATGCTGCTCAGCAGGCAGGAGATAGAACAGCACACCGTACCCGACAGGGTCCCGAAGCATGAACGAGGAGACGTATTCGCCGTGAAAGACACCCCAGACCTGGTCCTGTGCATCCCCGGTCCCTGGCGCGACCGCGCCGAACTGGCCGACAGCATCGCCAACAGCGAGACCGGCTACCTGCTCCTCGGCGGCGTGCTGAGCGACACCAGCGACGGCTTTGCCTGCGACCTGCTGTTCGAAGGACCGGACCCGGCACTGCCCACCGCCTTCGCCAAGGCCGGGCCCCATTGGGCCGCGTCCGGTGCGATGGCGGCCGTGGCCGACCATGACTGCGTCGTCTACCTGGTCGGCAAGGGCGGTTCGCGCGACGCGGCCGAGGCGATGATGCGCGCCGCCGGCGCGCTGGTCGAAGCGGGCGGACTGGGCGTGAAGGTGGAGAGCACCGGCATCGCCCACGGCCCGGCCTACTGGCTCGAGATGTGCTTCGGGCTCGACCAGCTCACCGCCCACCGCGCCCTGGTCGTGTACGTGACCGGCGCCGACGTGTACTCCTGCGGCATGCACAACTTCGGCCTGCCCGATGCGATGACCACCGCCGTCGACAAGGCCGCGGCGGCGGACATGCTGCGCACCTTCACGCGCTACCTGCTGGAACGGGCGCCGGTGTTCGAGGACGGGCATACCTTTTCGGTCAGCGCGGGGGCGCCGGTGTACCGCGTGCGCAAGGCGCAGCCCATCGATTACGGCACGGATTCCCTGTTCAACAATCCCTACGGCGCCTGGCGCCTGGAACCCGTGCAGCCCCTGCCGGAACCGGCGCCGGCGGACCCGGGGCTGGACAAGCGCAGCTTCTGGTGGAGCCGGATCCGTCCTTCGTGAGGGATCACTGCGCCGGCGGCGGCTCCAGGCCCAGTTCCGGCGGCAGCGGCACCGGCCCGTCGAACAGGCTGTGCTGCTCGGTCAGGAAGAGCGCGACGAGGGTGATGAAAATCCAGACGACGGCGTTGCGCAGCGAGACACGGTGACGGCGTCCCGAGCGATCGGGCTGGTCGCCGGGTCTAAAGTCGATGATCAAGCGCCGGAAGAAGCGTGGAAGTTTCATGGGGATTCCTGTCCTGGCATGGCTAAGCACGGGCCTACTCTAGCGTCCTTGCGCCTGCCGGGCCAGTGCGCACGCGACGAGCGCCGCGGCCCTTGGAATGCCGGCGAGCCGGGCGGCGGAACTGTCGCGTTTGCGCATACCGGTTCCGTCCGGTCTTGCCGATTCGTCAGTACGGCCCTCTGGTAGAATACGCGCGACCCTTTTCGTCGTGCCGGTCTTTACGCCGGCATGTGCATGCCGTACCCCCTACCACACATCCATGTTTAGTTTCTTTAAGAGAAAAAAAGCTTCCGAAATGCCGACCGTGGCTGACGTCGCGCCGGCCGATACCGCGCCCGAGCCTGCCGTCGCCACGCCGCCCGCCCCTGCTCCTGCCCCTGCCGTTCCCGCCCCGGCGCCGGCCGCCATCGCTGCGGTCGAGGCCGACCTCTTCATCGAGGAAACGGCCGAACGCCCGACCACCGAGGCAGAGAAGAAGAAGTCCTGGATGACGCGCCTGAAGGCCGGCCTGTCCAAGACCTCGAGCAACCTGTCGCTGCTGTTCGTCGGCGCGCGCATCGACGAAGACCTGTACGAGGAACTCGAATCCGCCCTGCTGATGTCGGACGCCGGCATGGACGCGACCCAGCACCTGCTCGACAGCCTGCGCCGCAAGGTCAAGGAAGACAAGCTGCTCGACGCCGCCGCCGTCAAGGCCGCGCTCAAGGAGCTAATGATCGAGATGCTCGCGCCGCTGCAGAAGCCGCTCGAACTGGGCCGCTACGAGCCGCTGGTGATGATGATTTCCGGCGTCAACGGCGCCGGCAAGACCACCACCATCGGCAAGCTGGCCAAGCACATGCAGCGCTCCGAGCAGTCGGTGCTGCTCGCCGCCGGCGACACCTTCCGCGCCGCCGCGCGCGAGCAGCTGATGGTCTGGGGCCAGCGCAACAACGTCACCGTGATTTCCCAGCAGTCGGGCGACCCGGCCGCGGTCGCCTTCGACGCGGTCCAGTCAGGCAAGGCGCGCGGCGTCGACGTGGTCATGGTCGATACCGCCGGCCGCCTGCCGACCCAGCTGCACCTGATGGAAGAGCTCAAGAAGATCAAGCGCGTGATCGGCAAGGGCATGGATGGCGCCCCGCACGAAACCCTGCTCGTCATCGACGGCAATACCGGCCAGAACGCGCTCGCCCAGGTGAAAGCCTTCGACGATGCGCTGCAGCTGACGGGCCTCGTGATCACCAAGCTCGACGGCACCGCCAAGGGCGGCGTGCTGGCCGCGATCGCGCGCACCCGCCCGGTGCCGGTGTACTTCATCGGCGTGGGCGAAAAGCTGGACGACCTGCAGCCGTTCAATGCGGAAGAATTCGTCGAAGCGCTGCTGGGATAAGAGAGTAAACTCCGCCGATGATCGAATTCCACTCCGTCTCCAAGCAGTATTCGCTCGACGCCACCGCCCTGCGCGACGTCTCCCTGAACATCGACAAGGGCGAGCTGGTCTACCTGGCCGGTCCCTCCGGCGCCGGCAAGTCGACGCTGATGAAAATGGTCGCCGCCATCGAACGCCCGAGCAGCGGGCGCGTGGTCGTGTTCGGCCAGGACATCGGCAAGCTGAACAAGCCGAGCATCCCTTTCCTGCGCCGCAAGCTCGGGCTGATCTTCCAGCACCAGCGCCTGCTGAACGACCGCGACATCCTCGCCAACGTGATGCTGCCGCTGCTTGTCTCCGGTGCACCGACGGGCCAGGCCGAGGGCCGTGCCCGTGCCGCGCTCGACAAGGTCGGCCTGCTCGACCGCGCAAAAGCGCATCCGCTCGAACTGTCGGGCGGCGAGCAGCAGCGCGTGGCGATCGCCCGCGCCATCGTCAACCGGCCGCAGATCATCCTGGCCGACGAGCCGACCGCCAACCTCGACCGCGTGGCAGCCGACAAGGTGCTCGACGCCCTGCGCGCCTTTAACTCGGTGGGCGTCACCTGCGTCATCTCGACCCACGACGAGCAGGTGCTCGACAAGGCGGCGCGCGTCATCCGGCTCGAACACGGGCAACTGGTGTCGGCCGGGCTTCCTGTGGCCGAAGGAGGTGCGGCATGAGCCCCTGGGTCCGCCATCACCGCTTCGCCCTCGGCGCGGCGCTTGCCCACCTGCGCAAGGCGCCGGGCAGCTTCCTGTTCAACGTGCTGGTGGTCGCCGTCGCGCTGGCCCTGCCGTTCGCCGGCATCACCTTGCTCGACAACGTGCGCCCGATGTCGGAGCAGCTGTCGGTCGATCCGGAGGTGAGCCTGTTCGTCAAGCCCGAGGCCTCGCGCGAGGATGCGCAGGCGCTCGAGCCGCAGCTGCGCCAGATCCTGCAGGGCACCCAGGCGCGCATCGTGTTCGTACCGCGCGAGCAGGCGCTGGGCGACCTCAAGGAACGCAGCGGCCTGTCGGATGCGCTCGACACCCTGGGCGAGAACCCGCTGCCAGACAGCTATGTGATGAAGCTGGAAGGCTTCAACAACAGCGCCGACGCCGCCCGCATCGACGGCCTCGTCGAACAGATGGGCGCCCTGCCCCAGGTCGATACCGTGCAGGTCGATTCGAGCTGGGTCAAGCGCCTCGCCGCCCTGCTCGGCATCCTGCGCCTGGCGCTGCTGCTGCTGGCCGTGACCCTGGGCGTGGTGGTGATCGCCGTCGTGTTCAACACGATCCGCCTGCAGGTGCTGACCCAGCGCGAGGAAATCGCGGTGTCGAAACTGCTGGGCGCCACCGACAACTTCATCCACCGCCCGTTTTACTACACGGGCGCCCTGCTCGGCCTGTGCGCCGGCGCGGTGGCCCTGGGCGCGGTGGCGCTGGCCCTGAACCCGCTGAATGCGGCGATTGCGGAGTTTGCGCGCCTGTATGCGTCCGAATTCCAGCTCGCGGCGCTGGGGCCTCTGGAACTGGCGGGCCTACTGGCGATCAGCGCGGGACTGGGATTGATCGGGGCGATGCTGTCGGTGCAGAGGCATTTGGCGCGGCTGAGCTGAAGGGGCGCGCTCCGGCGAGAACGGGTGATGCGGGGTTTCCTGCTCACCCGTTTTTTATTGTGGATTGGATTTGTGGGACGGCAACACTTCTTGTAGGCGTCCACGCCGCGACCGCGCCGGAATTCGTCGCACGATAGCACCGAAGGTCGCGCAGGGTGCGCCACCTAACAGAAAACGGAGCTGCTGTCCCTTTAACCTGCGGTCTCAACGCCGATACAAGTCACACACATTTGAGGCCTATCAATAGTTTTGCAAGCTCCTGCTCTACAGTAAATCTGATCTTTTTTTAAATACTGAAAAGCAATACTTTAGCCAGACTTAAACCCATCCTCTCCTATGGGAGGGTCGCTAGCACTCACCCTTAGAGAGTGCTAATATATGTCCTCAAGTGAAGGTATACAAGGCTTGTACAGCATCACGCACGATGTCGTGCAGTCCGCCCCGGGGTGTCCCGGCGAGTGTGGACGATGCAGCGAAGATTACTCTACGAGGAAAAAATGATGTCCGCACAATCCGCATTGGTTCCAACCAGCAATCGTGCCCTGGGACTCGGCTTCACCGGCAATCTCGGTAACATCGACGCGTACATTTCCGCAGTCAACCGCCTGCCGATGCTGACCCACGAGGAAGAAGTCTCGCTGGCGAAACGGCTGCGGGAAGCGAACGATCTCGACGCCGCGCAAAAGCTGGTGCTCTCGCACCTGCGCCTGGTCGTGTCGATCGCGCGCGGCTACCTCGGCTACGGCCTGCCGCACGCCGACCTGATCCAGGAAGGCAACATCGGCCTGATGAAGGCAGTCAAGCGTTTCGACCCGAACCAGGGCGTGCGCCTGGTGTCGTACGCCATGCACTGGATCAAGGCCGAGATGCATGAATACATCCTCAAGAACTGGCGCCTGGTGAAGGTCGCCACGACTAAGGCCCAGCGCAAGCTGTTCTTCAACCTGCGCAGCAACAAGGTGGGCCTGGACGCGATGACCCCGACCCAGGTCGACGAGCTGGCGAAGATGCTCGACGTCAAGCGCGAAGAAGTGATCGAGATGGAAACCCGCCTCTCGGGCCGCGACATCGCCCTGGAAGCGCCGACCGACGACGAAGACGACAAGTTCTCGCCGATCGCCTACCTGTCGTCCGACCAGCAGGAACCGACCAAGGTGCTGGAAGCCGAACAGGTCACGCGCCTGCAGTCCGAAGGCCTGGAATCGGCCCTGGGCAAGCTTGACCCGCGTTCGCGCCGCATCGTCGAAGCGCGCTGGCTGGCCAACGACGACGGCTCGGGCGCGACCCTGCACACGCTGGCCGAAGAGTTCGGCGTGTCGGCCGAGCGCATCCGCCAGATCGAATCGGCGGCCTTGAAGAAGATGAAGGGTGCGCTGGCGGCTTACGTCTAAGCCAGGCATTGCAGGACACGGCGGCCCCGCGAGGGCCGCTTTTTTTTGCCTGTGCGGTTTGGTCGGCCTTTCGTAGGGTGGGCATTCATGCCCACGCGGTTTCACCGTTTGATCGACGGCGCCACATGGGCTTGCCATCGGCGCGGGCGAGACCGGCGGCAAGCGGCGTTCAAGCACCGTACCGCGTGGGCATGAATGCCAGTTCTTTAAAGGTGTTATCTAACGAAGCCATCCTTTAGCACGCGCGCTGTCGATACATGGCGGCGCTTCTCTTCGGCTGAAACGTGGACTTTCTTCTTTGGCCGCTTGGGGCCCTGCGGCGCCTTGCGCAGTGCCTTGGGCTTGGCATGGGCTGCGATGTCGAGCAAGAGATGGCTCAGTTTTGGCGCCCCTATGGCGTCGTAAGGTCTCCATGCGGCAGGCGATATCAGCAACATCATGCCGGTATAGCAGGTCTTGATTTCAAGGGC